>CAMKEK010000120.1:0-4823 GCA_946411545.1 uncultured Clostridia bacterium | reverse complement strand
TGGACGATTACGAGGATCAGGTCCACCGGGAGCAGGGCCATCAGCAGGGCCATCAGAGCACTTGGCGGTTTCAGGGCGGAGAGATTGAATCCGCCGGAGGACGAACCGGAGTCGGAAGAGGACTCAACCGGGGTCGGAACGCCGGCGGAGCCGTCTTGCGCAGCCGCACCCGCCACAGAGCCTCCGTGCCGTTTGATGGAGGTGTATCCGCACACGTCGCAGACGCCCGTTTCCACCTCTGCGCCGGATTCATCCTGAGTTGTGGTCCAGGTGAAGCTGTGCAGCGCTTCATCCGTTGCAGGACTGCCGTCAAGGGACTCGCGCCAGTGACCGCGGGCGTCATAGCTCCAGGTGTCGGCATAGCTGTGCGCCTGGGCATCCGAAGGGGTTGTCACGGCGGAAGTGACCGGTGCGGTGGCGGTCACCGGATTGATGACCGGCGTGGGGGAGACGGCAACCTCGGCACTCGGCGCCGGTGTGGCGGTGACCCTTGAAATTGTCGGATTGACGGTCAGTATGGCGGGATTGGTGCGGGTAGTATTTCCTTCGCCGGCGCCGATCATGTCGCAGACGACTTTCCAGCCGTTGAGCTCATAAGGAATATGGTAGAGGTTGAGCTTCGGACTGTTGTTGCCGGTGTATTCCATCTGGCTGTAGCTGTCTCTCAGCCGGTCAACGGGGATGACCCCGCGGCCCTCCGGCTCTACCAGCGCCCATTCATAGTCCCGGACGTAGCCGCCCGAAACAACAAAGGAGGCCCAGCCGCCTTCATCCACGGTTTCGTCCCCGGGGTGTTTATACACCGTCGGAGCCCAGACAGAAGCCGTATAGGTGCGTGTCAGAACGGCGGACTTGCCGGATGGATCCACCGTGCAGGAAACAGCACTGTTATTCAGGTAGCAGGCGACATCGGGGCTGATGGTGTATCCATCCGCAACGCCGATGTCCATGATGAGCGTATAGGTCTCGGGCCCGAAATCACCGGATACGATCATGCCGTTGGCATCGTACCAGCCGGCGCTTGTGATGCGGCAGCCGGGGGTGCTGGTGGCGGCGGTGATCTGCGAAGGATCGCTCAGCGCCACCGGCGTGGCGGAGAGCGTGGTCAGAATCTTCTCTATCACCGTGCCTTCGGCAGAAGCCGGTACGGGCAGCGCAACGCTGAAAGACAGTACGAGGGAAAGAACCGTGATCAGCGTAAGCAGACGCAGTTTCATTGCTTGCATAATTTCCCCCTCCGAAAAGCACGGCGGCCGCGAAAACAGCCCGCCGGCTATGTCAATTGAAGCGGACCGGCGGAATCAAAGCCGGAATCCATCTGTAGATTATTATAGTATCCTCAGCACAAATGGTCAAGGAAAAAAACAAGTTATTGTAGCTTGTGACAGAAAAAACACAAAATATTCGGTTTGTCAGAAACTTATCTTGGCAAAAATGACAAATGACTATGGACAGAATCGGCTTCGTTATGTTAAAATGTCCTTTGTAATTTTTTGGGAAATCATTTGACGAGGTGAAGCATATGACCCATACGTTTAAGGGCGGTGTTCATCCCAACTACATGAAGGCTCCCCAGGTGCCGATTTCTGTAGTGACGCCGCCTCCGCAGGTGGTGATCCCGATGGTTCAACACATTGGCGCCCCTTGTAAGCCGCTGGTGGCGAAGGGGGACTATGTGAAAATGGGCCAGAAAATCGGGGAAAATCCCGCCCCTGTATCTGCACCGGTTCACGCTTCGGTCTCCGGTACGGTTGTCGCAGTGGAACCGAGGCCGCATCCTCTCGGCGATATGATCATGTCGGTTGTCATTGAAAATGACTATCAAGACACACCGTGCGATGATCTGGCACCGCTGACGGAGGAGGAACTGAAAAGTCCGGAAGCCATCCTGAACAGGATGCGTGAGGCCGGGGTCGTCGGAATGGGCGGCGCGATGTTCCCGACTGCCTTCAAGGTGCGCAGCGGCATCGGCAAGGTTGACAAGCTTGTCATCAATGGGGCCGAGTGCGAGCCGTATCTCAACGGCGACCATCTGACGATGCTGAACTATCCCGAGCAGCTTCTGAAGGGCATCGAGCTTGTCCGCATTGCGAGCAAAGTGGACAAGGCGTATTACGGCATTGAAATCAACAAGCAGGATGCCATCGATCTGCTCAACTCCCATCATCCCGAGCAATACGGCATCGAGATCGTCCCGGAGGCCGTGAAATACCCGCAGGGCGGTGAAAAAATGCAGGTCAAGGCTGTGACGGGGCGAGAGGTCAAGCCGGGCGGACTGCCCGCCGGTGTCGGCTGCAACGTGGTGAGCACCCGTACCTGCTACGCGATCTATCAGGCCTGCTACGAAGGAAAACCCGTGATTGAACGCATTGTGACCGTGGGCGGTAGCGCCTTGGACGGCCCTCACAACGCCCTGACGAGAGTCGGTACGCCGCTCGGTTATCTTGCCGAGCAGTGCGGCGGCTTCGTTAAGGACCCGCGCAAGATCGTCCTTGGCGGCCCGATGATGGGCATCTGCGCCACCAGCTTTGACGCGCCGACCATCAAAGGCACCGCGGGCGTTCTGTTCTTCACGGAAAAGGAAGACCGCATGGTGGAGAATCCCCAGTGCATCCGCTGCGGAAAGTGCATCACGGTCTGTCCGATGAACCTCGAGCCGGTCTTCATGTACATGTACTACAGCAAGGGCGACTATGAGAATCTTGAAAAATACCATGTAATGGACTGCTTTGAATGCGGCAGCTGCGCGTTTAACTGTCCGGCGAGAATGCCATTGACCCATGCGTTCAAGACGGCCAAGCTCATGTTCCAGGCCAAGGCGGCCAAGGAAAAAGCCGCGGCTGATGCCAAGGCAGCAAAGGAGGCCCAGAAATGAGCGACAAGAAAGAAAGAATCATTCTGGACGTAGCCTATCAGCCTCAGGTCCGGACCGCGAAGGACACAAAAAGGCTGATGCTGGATGTTATCATTGCTCTGATCCCGGCGATCATCGTCGGCGTGCTTCAGTTTGGCCTGTATCCTCTGGTGCTGCTGCTGACCGGCGTCTGCTCGGCGGTATTCTGGGAGTGGGGCTATCGCAGGCTCTTTAAGAAAGAGGCGAGCATCGGGGATCTCTCTGCGGCTCTGACCGGTCTGCTCATGGGACTTACGATGCCTCCCTCGGCACCCTGGTGGCTCCCGGTGATCGGGACCTTCTTCGGTATCGTCGTGGTCAAGCAGCTTTACGGCGGTATTGGCAAGAACTTCCTGAACCCGGCGCTGGCCGGACGTGCGTTCCTGTTTTCCAGCTATGCGACGATCATGGCGACCTGGTCCGTTCCCAACGCATTGAGCGGGACCATCGACGGCACCACCATGGCAACGCCGCTCTCCGGCATGTACGGGGAAGGCCTGCCGGCCTACTTCACGGCAAAGTCCATGTTCATGGGCTACCTTCCCGGCTGCATCGGTGAAATCAGCGCTTTCGCGCTGCTGCTGGGCGGTGCGTATCTGATCTGGCGCAACGTGATCTCCTGGCGTATTCCGGTCTCCTTCATCGGGACGGTTGCGCTGCTCACGCTGGTCTTCGGCAAATCCGGCTACAGCAACGGACAGTGGATGCTCTACAACCTCTTCTCCGGCAGCCTGATGCTGGGCGCGATCTTCATGGCGACAGACTATGCCACCAGCCCGGTCACGCTCAACGGCCAGCTGGTCTACGGCGCGGGCTGCGGCCTGCTCACGGTGCTGATCCGCTATTTCGGCGGCTTCCCCGAGGGCACGACCTATGCCATCCTGATCATGAACCTCTGCACATGGGCGATCGACAAGGCGTTCCATCGTCATCAGTTCGGCGTCAGCAAGGCCGACATCGCTTTCAAGAAAGCCGAGAAGCTGGCGGCAAAGGAGGCGGCGAAGTATGAATAACAAGATTGTCAAACTTTCTATGGTCCTGTTTGTGATCTGTGCCATCACTGCCGGCATCCTCGGCATTGTCAATGCCCTGACCTGGGAGCGGATCGACCAGATCACCCACCAGAAGGAGTACGAGGCCTACGCGGCGGTGCTCGGGTCCGAATCCGGATACACGCAGGTGGAATTTGACAAGGCTGCGTTTCCGACGGTTGACAGCGTAAACCAGTCCAATGACGGAAACGGCTATGTGGTAACCTCGACTTTCTCGGGGGCGCAGGGAAACATCACGATGGCCTGCGGGGTCGGAACCGACCTCAAGTGCACCGGAATTTCCATTATTGAGCACTCCGAGACCTCCGGTCTGGGCGCCGTGGCGGCCTCGACATCCTCTGCCGGTGAAGCGTTCCGTGCACAGTTTGTCGGCCAGGACGAGGGCATCGCCCTTTCCAAGGCGGGCGGCTCGATCGACGCGCTGGCCGGTGCGACCATCACATCCAACGCAGTTACCAACGCGACAGCAACCTCGATTAAATGCATTGCATCTTTGGGTTGAGGAGGGTAGGCAGCTATGAATCGTAAACAACAGTTCAAGGAAGGCCTGATTACCAACAACCCGGTTCTGGTTCAGCAGATCGGTATGTGCGCGACCATGGCCATCACCACGACGCTCTTCAACGGCGTCGGCATGGGCCTCTCCGTCCTGATCATCCTGACCTGCTGCAACGTGGTTGTTGCGGCACTCCGCAAGATCATTCCGGACGAGATCCGACTGGCGATCTTCGTGGTCGTTATCGCCGGCTTCGTCACCATCGTGGACCTGCTGCTGCAGGCGTTTATCCCGGCGCTGAGCGCGGCGCTCGGTGTGTTTATCCCGCTGATCGTCGTCAACTGCATCATCATCGGCCGCGCGGAAGCCTTCTGCCAGAAGA
>CAMKEK010000119.1:0-4865 GCA_946411545.1 uncultured Clostridia bacterium | reverse complement strand
TTTACCTCCTCCGATGTGACGGCCTATTATTTTCACTGCACGAGGCTGTTTGAAGAAAACCTGCGGCTCTTGCTGCACTTTGTTTCCACGCCGTATTTTACCGAGGAGACGGTCCGCAAGGAGCAGGGCATCATCGGCCAGGAGATCCACATGGGCGAGGACAATCCCGGCACGGCAAACTACTACAGTCTTCTGAAGCTGCTCTACCGGCATCACCCGATCCGTGAGAAGGTCATCGGAACCGTCGAGAGCATCGCGGAGATCACGCCGGAGATTCTGTACGCCTGCCATGCGGCCTTCTACACGCCCGCCAACATGGTTCTGTGTGTCGCCGGCGATGTGGACCCCGAGCGGGTACTGGCCATCGCCGAAGAGGAGCTTTCCTCGGAAGAGAAGCCTGTCCCCGTCGTCTCCTTCGGCGAGGAAGAAGATCTTCTCCCGGTCGGCTCCCGGAACGTACTTGAGATGCCCGTCTCCACCCCGCAGTTTCTGATCGGCGCCAAGCTGCAGCCGGCAGAAAAAGGTCCGGCCCTCTTCCGTCAGCAGCTCACCGCCTCTCTTGCGATGCGTCTGCTGGCCGGGGCGTCCAGTCCGTTCTACAACCGGCTGTACGAAGCCGGACTGCTGAACCGTTCTTTCGACGCGGACGCCGACTTCTCCACCGGTGTGGGGACGGTGATCCTCGGCGGAGAAAGCCGGGATCCGGATGCCGTTCTTTCCGCCCTGAATGAAGAAGTTGCCCGGATCGGAAAAGTCGGTCTGGACAATGCCCTGTTCGAGCGGACGAAGCGCGCCGGCATCGGATCCGCCCTGCGCGGAATGGAGGACTTCGACGATGTCTGTGTGTCGCTGGCCCTGGACGAGTTTGACGGCTTCTGCTACCTGGACTACCCGGCGGTCATGGCCTCCATCGAAAAGAGCGAATGCGAAGCGTTTCTCCGGGACGCCCTGCGTCCGGAGCGTCTTGCCCTCAGCATTCTTGCGGCAAAGAAGGAATGACGGATGTTCCTGTTAGAAACCATACAGCGTGAGTCCGTGATCCGCTTCCCCTTTCTCGGCAACCTGACGCTCAATCCCCCCGCCTCCTTTTCCGTTTTCGGGCGGGAGATCTACTTCTACGGGGTCATCATTGCCCTGGGCTTTATTCTGGGGATTCTCTACTGTGCCCGGCGGGCGCCGGAATTCGGGATTCGCTCCGACGATATCTATGATATGATGATCTGGATGATCCCTCTGTCGATTCTCGGTGCCCGGCTGTACTTCGTGCTCTTTCAGGCGGACTATTATCTTGCGCATCCCGCTGAGATTTTCGCCGTCTGGGAAGGCGGCCTCGCGATCTACGGCGGGATCATTTCCGGCGTGCTCATCGCTCTTGTCTTCTGCCGTGTCAGGCACATCTCCTTTCCCGCCATGCTCGACCTGATGTCCTTCGGAGTGCTCATCGGTCAGGTGCTTGGCCGCTGGGGCAACTTCTTCAACCGGGAAGCCTTCGGCGCCGAGACGGAGATTTTCTGCCGGATGGGCCTGACCGCCCCGGACGGTACAACGGTGTATGTCCATCCGACCTTTCTCTACGAAAGCCTCTGGAACCTCGTGGGGCTTTTGTTTCTGGTCCGCTTTTCAAAGTCGGGCCGACGCCGCTATAACGGTCAGGTTGCCCTGATGTACTTCTTCTGGTACGGGCTTGGGCGCAGCTGGATTGAAGGCCTGCGTTCTGACAGTCTCTATCTTGCTCACACCGGGATTCGGGTTTCTCAGCTTCTGAGCATCCTGATCGTGTGCGTCAGCGCAACGATTCTTTTCATCAATCGCAACAAAAAAACTGCCGTCGGTCCCGTCTCCGGCGAACCGGATCCGGAGGCTGAATCAGAGGGCAGGATTTAGGAGGATACCATGTCTGACTATAAAGATTTTGTCGGAAACATTCTCAACCGTGCAAAGGATCTCGCGGAAAGCGAAGCGGTGAGCGGTGTCGTGGAGCGCGTGAAGGACGCCGCGCAGAACTCCGGAATTTCGGATGTTTTCGAGAAGGGCAGCCAGCGCGCCCGTTCCTTTGGCAATGCCACCAAACTCACCATGGACCTGAACCGCGATTATAAGGAACTGGAGCGGGTCTTCTGCGAGATCGGGAAACTCTGTTATCAGCAGTCGTCCGCTGCACCGGAGGGCTTTTTCGTCCCGCTGTTTGAACAGGTTGAAGCGCTCCGCAGCACCATCGCCGCCAAGGAGGCGGAAATTGAAGCGTACAAGGCCTCCTTTGATGCGCCGGGCTCCGGCGGCAGTACGGCTCCGGGTGATGCGGATCTGGACACCCGGATCGACGATTTTGAGTCGATCGTGAATCAGACGGAGACCGATGGCTCTTCCACGTAAGCTTCGTTCTGTTCTGCCGCTGCTGGCGGTTCTGGTTCTGGTTCTCGCCGTGTGCCTGCATTTCTGTCTCTGGAAAAGCGGCATGTTCATTGACGAGATCTACACCTACGGCCTCGCCAACAGCCACTATATGCCCTTCATCGGGCACGGCGACCACGACCGCATTCAGGAGCAGATCATTACGCGGGAGGACTTTTTCGACTATCTGGCCGTCACGGATTCAGAGCCGGGCTTCGATGTGGACTCCGTCTACTACAACCAGGTTCAGGACGTTCATCCCCCGCTCTATTACTGGCTTCTCAACTTCTGCTCGACGCTGGCGAGAGGGCAGTTCTCCAAGTGGATCGGGCTCATTCCGGATCTTCTGATATATCTTGGTCTGCTGGCGCTGCTCTATGCCCTCGGGATGGAGCTTTTCGGCAATCGTCTGATCGCCGCTTCCCTTGCGGCGCTCTACGGCTTCAGTCAGGTCGGGCTCAGCACCATGCTGATGATTCGGATGTATGTGCTGATGACGCTCTTCACCGTGCTGCTGGCGCTGCTGGTCGCCCGGGAACTGCGCGCCCCATCGGGGAAGAAAGAACTCGGGATCGGTCTCACGATTTTTGCCGGTCTGATGACCCAGTATTACTTCGTTTTTTACGCCTTCTTTCTCTGCGCTCTGGCCGTTCCGGTCCTGCTCTGCCGCAGGGGCTGGAAACCCGCGGTCCGCTTCTCGCTGTCGGCCTTTCTCGGCGTGGGCGTGATGCTGCTTTGTTTTCCCGCGGTGTTTACCCAGATGACGGGCCATCGCCTCGGTCCGGAGAGTGACGCGCTGGCAAACCTGAAGAACGTTTCTGCCTGGGCCGGACGACTGCGCTACTACTTTGGCCAGTTCCGGGTCGGGATTCCTGCTGCGATTGTCTTCGCTGCTGCGGGCTTTTTTATCTGGCTGGTCCTGACACTGGTCCGGAAAGATTCGCGCCTCACCAAAGCGGACTGGCGTTTTCTCGTTCTCCTGCTTCCGGTCATTCCGACCGTCTTTGTTCCGGCCATCATCTCCCCTGTTCTGGAAGGCCGCTACATCTACAACATCATGCCCATCGCGGTCCTCGCCGCAGGTTTCTGCCTGCTGGCCTGCAGCCGCCACATGGACATGCGCAGCGCCTTCGGCGTTATTCTGGCCCTGTCCTTCTTCTGGTCGCTTCGTTCGGTTCCGGACTATATCTATGCTGAGCAGCCCGCTTATACCGCGGCCGTCACCGAGCATGCCGAGGCTCCCTGTCTCTATCTGACGGAGTATTATGCGGGCGTTACCCAGGATATGCTGCAGCTGATGGTCTTCGATGAGGTCTTTGTCACCGGCGATCCCGCTTCGGAAGCGCTCGAAAGTTACCTGAAACAGAAAGATTGCGAAGAACTCGTCGTCTACATCGACATTGACAGCATGTGGGGCTCCGGTTTTGTTCCGAATGTCATGCTCGGTGACCTGAAAGAGGCCACCGGATATGCACAGGCGGAGCATCTGTACCAGTATGCTTTGAGCGATACCTATCTTTTGAGGAGATAAACGATGTTATCTGTGATTTTACCTGCCTATAATGAGGAAAAGATGATCTCCGTCGCAGCCCGGACCCTTTCCGGAATTCTGGATGAGGCCGGTATTCCCTTTGAGCTGCTGTTTATCAACGACGGCTCCAAAGATGGCACCTGGTCCGAAATCTGCGCTGCCCGGGAAAAGGATCCCCGGGTCTGCGGCGTTTGCTTCAGCCGGAACTTCGGCAAAGAGGCCGCGATGTTTGCCGGGCTTGAAAAAGCCCGCGGCGACTGCTGTGTCGTGCTCGACTGCGATCTGCAGCACCCTCCTGAGAAGATCATTGAGATGTACCGGCTCTGGGAAGAGGGCTACGAGGTCGTTGAAGGGATCAAAAACGACCGCGGCGAAGAGACCGGCTTTCACCGCTTTGCTTCCAACAGCTTCTACTGGCTGATCAGCAAGGCCACCGGGATCGACATGGGTTCCTCCTCCGACTTCAAGCTGCTGGACCGGAAGGTCGTCGACACCCTCAACGCCATGCCGGAGCGCAGCGTGTTCTTCCGCGCCCTGAGCTTCTGGGTCGGGTTCCGCAAGGCCGAGGTTCGCTACGACGTACAGGAGCGCACCGAGGGTGTGAGCAAGTGGTCGACAAAGTCGCTCATCAAGTATGCGATCACCAACATCGGCTCGTTTTCCTCCTTCCCCCTTCACCTGGTAACGGTGCTGGGTATCATCACGCTGATTATCTCCATCGTGTTTTCCATCACGGCACTGATCCAGAAGCTGACCGGCGTCGCGCTGGGCGGCTTTACCACGGTAATCATTCTGCTGCTGTTCATCGGCAGCCTCATCATGATCTCTCTCGGCATCATCGGCTATTACATTGCGCGAATTTATGACGAGGTCAAGGGAAGACCCAGATATATCATTGAGGAGTATCGAGGATAATGGATAAGATCAAGGAACTGTGCGTCAA
>CAMKEK010000118.1:0-4895 GCA_946411545.1 uncultured Clostridia bacterium | reverse complement strand
ATGACCTTTGAGAAGCTGCTTCAAGAGGACGGAAGACTGGTATACCGGACACGCGGCGTGAGCATGGAGCCCATGCTGCGGCAGAACAGAGACCTCGTGGTGATCGAGGTTCCCTCTTCTCGTTTAAAGAAATACGACGTGGCACTGTACCGGCGAGGAACGAGCTATGTGCTGCACCGGGTGATCGGGGTAAAGAGCGACCATTACCTGATCCGGGGTGACAACACCTATGCCCTGGAGACCGTTCCGGACAGCGCGGTCCTCGGCGTGCTGACGGCGTTTCAGCGAAAGGGGAAGAAGTATTCCGTTACCGACCGGGGCTACCGGTGCTATGTCCGCTTCTGGGATGCCATTTATCCCCTCCGTGCTCTTCGGGCCAGATGCCGGGGACTCGCGGTGGAAATCGCCCGAGAGCTGGGGCTCCTGCCGCTGCTCAAACGCCTGCTTCGAAGGAAAAATGACCGTTAACAAAAACAGGACCGCCGGGCATCAAAGCGATGCACCGACGGTCCTGTGTTGTTATCTTCTTTCCCGAAAAGAGAGAATCCTTTATTTCATGGTGTTGCGGAGGGTGCCGATATCTTCAATCTCGATGTCGACGACATCGCCGGCCTTGAGCCACTTCTTGACATCGGCGTCCTTCTTCTCCAGGGCGACACCGCTGGGGGTGCCGGTGAAGATCAGGTCGCCCGGCTCGAGACGGACATACTTGGAGGCGTAGCTGATGATCTGGGCGCAGTTGAAGATCATCTGGGTGGTGAGACCGTCCTGACGGAGCTCGCCGTTGACATAGCTGCGGATCTGCTTCGGGGAGAAGGGATCAAAGCTGTCGGCGGTTACAATGAACGGGCCGCAGGGGCCGAAGCCGGGCATGGTCTTGCCGATGAGCCACTGGCCGCTGCGCATCTGGCTGTCACGGCAGCTCAGGTCGTTGCCGCAGGTGTAACCGAAGACACAGTTCATGGCCTCATCCTCGCTGACACCCCAGGCCGTCTTGCCCATGACGATGACGAGCTCGGCTTCATAGTCGTAGCTGACTTCCCAGGGGGGAAGCTCGACCTCGGCCTCGTGCGGGACCAGGGCGTTGTCGAACTTGGAAAAGAGATTCGGATACTTCGGCAGCTCAAAGCCCGTGGCGAGGGTGTGGGACTTGTAGTTGAAGCCCACGCAGAGAAGCTTTCCGATGGGGTTCACAACATTTTCAAATACGGGTGCTTCCACGACGGGAAGGCTTTCGTCCGCGGCGAGGCGGACAACCGCGCTGCGGTCTGCGCCGCAGATCAGGTCCTGAAGCGAGAGGGGACAGCCGGCCGCCGTAAGATCGACGATACCCCGTTCGGTCTCGGTGGCGAGATGGATCCCGCTGACGGTTTTAATATTGGCAAGTTTCATTTCATGTCACCTCTGAATGTTTCTTTTTACGGCAGACAGTTTAGCCGAATTCAAAGAAAAGTGCAAGAGGAAATCGAGAGAAATAAGAGAAAGATCCGCACAGACCGAATCCGGTGCGGATCTTTGCATGCGGGAGCTGAGAAGTTCACGGCGAGTCTTGCCGCGGAGAGAGAGGAAGAACGCCGCAGCAAGATCCGAAAACAAAACGCTTACTTCTTGAGCATGTTCTTGGAGAAATAGTCTTTGGTGACCTTCGCGACAACGCCGGAGAGCATCAGCAGGGCAATGAGGTTGGGGATGGCCATGAGACCGTTCAGCGTGTCGGCAATGTCCCACATCAGGGTACCGGAGCCCATGGCGCCGACGATGCAGACCAGGGAGAAGATGATCTTGTAGGCGAGGATGAAGACTTTGTTGTTCTTCGTGAGGTAGCCCCAGCAGTTCTCGCCGTAGTAAGCCCAGGAGAGAATCGTGGAAAGGGCGAAGAAGAGAAGGCTGAGCTCAATGATCTTGCCGCCGAGGGTGCCGGGGAGAATGGTGTTGAAGGCCGCCGCGGCCGCCGCACCCTTGGAGGCGAAGGCGGAGAGACCGCCTTCCACATCCAGAATGCCGGAGAGCAGCACGGCAAAGGCCGTGATGGAGCAGATGACGATGGTGTCGATGAAGACTTCAAACACGCCCCAGATGGCCTGCTCGCAGGACTCCTCGGTAGAGGAAGCGGCGTGAGCAATGGGGGCGGAGCCGAGACCGGCCTCGTTGGAGAAGACGCCGCGGGCAAAGCCCTGCTTCATGGCCATCATGATGGTGTAGCCGAAAAGGCCGCCGCCGACGCTTTTGAAGGAGAAGGCGCCCGCAAAAATCTGTCCGAAGACGGCAGGGATATGTGTGATGCGCATGAGGATCAGGATGATGCCGGCGACAATGTAGAAGACCGACATGAAAGGAACCAGCAGGGAAGTGACCTTGCCGATGCGCTTGATGCCGCCGAGGGTGACGAGGGCCACGACCACGGCGATCAGGATACCCGAAGCGAGAGGCGGAAGCTTGAACAGGTCGGTGAGCGCGCCGGAAATCTCGCTGCTCTGGGCGATGTTGCCGATGCCGAAAGAGGCGAAGCCGCCGAGCAGACAGAAGATGACGGCGAGCCACTTCCAGCTCTTTCCGATGCCGTTTTCAATATAATACATGGGACCGCCGTGATAGACACCGTTTTCGTCCTTAATGCGGTACTTCATGGCGAGAAGAATCTCGGCATATTTCGTGATCATGCCGAAGAAAGCGGCAACCCACATCCAGAAGACAGCACCCGCGCCGCCGGTAAAGATGGCGCCGGTGACGCCCGAGATGTTTCCGGTGCCGACGGTGCCGGCCAGAGCCGTGGTCACGGCCTGGAAGGGAGAGATGTTGGCGCCGTGATCCTTGGAATCCTGCTTCTTGAACAGCGTGCCGACGGTGTTCTTGAGAATCCGGCCGAAGTGGGTGACCTGCAGCCAATTGACCCTGACCGTAAGGTAGATGCCGGTGCCGACCAGCAGGAGAAGCATCAGGGGACCCCAGGCAAAGCTGTTGAGCGCTCCGTTGACGCTCTCAATGGTGGAGACAAAGTTGCTCATCTTGTTCTGTTCCGTCCTTTTCCCAAAATTCAATTCAAACCGAATAAAAAAAGAGCTGCCCATACGAGCAACTCCGGAAAACCATCTCAACAGCAACCTGAAAACGGCTGCATGGCAAGATTTCCGCTCTGTCCATTTGCCTGAGAGATTCGGCTTTCGCCTTGCACCTTCGGCTCCCGATTCAACGAGATCTCCAGAGTTCCTCCGCTTCCGGTTTCCGACAGGATCCCGAAAGCATCTTTGGTATTGAATTGTGAACGTACTATAACACGCGTAAAAGAGAAATGCAAGAGACAATGGATATTCTGCTGCAATTTTGTATTTTTACACATGCCCGGCGGCATTTCATCGATCAAATTTGTCATTATTTTAATGCCGCCACGGAGGATTTGCCCGTGGCGGCTCAAGATACGGAAAGAGGGGAGACTCAGCGGGTCTGTCCGTTTCCGCGGATGACATATTTATAGGTGTTGAGCTCTTCCAGGCCCATCGGTCCGCGGGCGTGGAGCTTCTGGGTGGAGATGCCCATTTCGCATCCGAGCCCGAACTCTCCGCCGTCGGTGAAGCGGGTGGAGGCATTCACGTAGACCGCGGCCGAGTCGACCAGAGCGGTGAACTTTGCGGCGCTCTCATCATCCCGGGTGAGGATGGCGTCGCTGTGGCCGGTGGAATGGCGGGCGATGTGGGCGATGGCGTCGTCGGTGCTGTCCACCACGGCGACGGCCAGAATATAGTCGAGAAATTCCCGGTCAAAGTCGGTCTCCCCCGCGGGCGTGCCCGGAATCAGGGCCGCGGCCTGCGGATCCAGCCTCAGTTCCACCGGTACCAGACCGCGCGCTTCACGGTCCGCGACCAGGCGCTGCTGAAGCTTCGGCAGGAAGACGGGGGCGATCTCCCGATGAACCAGAAGAACTTCTTCCGCGTTGCAGACGGAGGGACGGCTGGTCTTGGCGTTTTCAATGATATCCAGCGCTTTGGCCTGGTCGGCGGAGGCGTCGACAAAGATGTGGCAGATGCCGGTGCCGGTCTGGATGCAGGGGACTTTGGCCTGCTCGGTGCAGCGGCGGATCAGACCGGCTCCGCCGCGGGGGATCAGAAGGTCGATCAGACCGACGGCGGTCATGAGCTCTTCGGCGCTGGCATGGTCGGTGTCCTCCACAAAGCCCACCAGGGCGGCGGGAAGGCCGGCATCCTCCAGACCGTGATGAATGGCGCGGACAATCGCCGCATTGGAGCGGAAGGCTTCGCGTCCGCCGCGCAGAATAACGGCGTTGCCGGACTTCAGCGCGAGGACGGCCGCGTCGGAGGTGACGTTCGGCCGACTTTCATAGATGATGGCGATGACACCGAGGGGGACGGAGGTCTTCTCGATCACGAGCCCGTTGGGACGCTCCACACGGCGGAGCACCTTTCCCTCCGGATCGGGCAGCGCGGCGACCTCGCGGACGCCCTGGGCCATGCCGGCGATGCGCTCCGGCGTCAAGGTGAGCCGGTCAAGCATGACCTCGCCGTACTTGTCGCGTGAGGCGTCAAGGTCTTCACGGTTCGCGGCGAGAATCTCCTCCTGCTCCGAGAGCAGCTGTTCGGCGATTGCCAGAAGAGCGGCGTTTTTGCGCTCGCGGGATGCGGTCAGCGTCGGCAGCGCGGCTCTGGTTTCCAGCAGAATATCATGTGTTTTTCTCATGTGCGTTTCCTCCCGATAAAGCGTGTTCCGATGGCCTGCCCGTCCAGCACGTCATAGAGAAGGGCGGGTTTCGAGCCGTTGAGAATAATCATGTCCGAGCCGGCATCCATGCAGATGCGGGCGGCGATCAGCTTGGTATGCATCCCGCCGGTGGAGAGCGCGGTTCCGCCGCCGCCGGCACCGGCGTCCATCTCCGGGGTGATCTC
>CAMKEK010000117.1:0-4919 GCA_946411545.1 uncultured Clostridia bacterium | reverse complement strand
AGCGTTATCTTCTCCTGCGGGAGCAGTTCGACTATGACCACTGGCCTTCCGTGGCGCCGTATCCATATAACGACCCGAAATACAACGCGCCGTGGGCATAAACAGTAACAGACGGCTATAATCCAAAGTACAATACGCCCTGGGCGTAAACTGAAATCAAGACAACAGGCGGTTTCATTTTATGGATGAGAATATAACATGCAAGGTCTCGGTGCTCTGCGCGACATACAATCACGAGGAGTATCTGCGCCAGACCCTGGACAGCTTTCTGAATCAGAAGACGGATTTTCCCTTTGAGGTGCTGGTAAACGACGACGCATCCACCGACAGCACCGGGGACATTATCCGGGAATACGCGGCGAAATACCCCGAGGTGATCCGGCCGTTTTATCAGAAGGAGAACCTCTATTCCCGGCGCATTAACCTCTATGACGTGGTGTTCTTCCCGGCCTGCCGGGGCGAGTATATCGCGGTCTGCGAGGGCGATGACTACTGGAACGACCCGGAAAAGCTGCAGCTTCAGGTGAACTGGCTGGACAGCCACCCGGAGTACTCCGCCTGCGTGCACAACAGCATCGGGCGTTTTGCGGATCAGCCGGACAAAGTCCTGTTTGCGCAGGACGGAGACCGGGACATCCCCTTTGAGCAGGTGGTGCAGGGCATGTCCCACGCCTACCACACCAGCTCGATCCTCGCCCGGCGCGAGTTTATCCTGAACCCGCCCGACTACCGTGATGTGGCCTATCATCAGGGCTACTTTACCGACTACGCTGTGGGTGTGCGGCTCGGCCTTGCGGGAAAGGTGCGTTTTCTGGACCGCTGCATGTCGGTCTACCGCATCGGCAGCAACCCCTCCGCCTGGAGCAGGGGCGTCGGACAGGAGTATCACAAGCTCAAGCGCTTTGTCAGCGGCGAGATCGCCATGCTGAAGACCGTGAAGCAGCATCCCCTGACAGAGGCTCAGAAAGCGGCCATCGATCAGGTCCTGCTGGAGCGGGAGTATGAGCTGCTGTACATCGAAGGCCGCGTGGACGAGATGGTGAAGCCGCCCTATGACAAAATTCATAAAAGTATGGGAAAGGGCCGCGTCATCTCCACCGAGCTCAAGCGCAGGCTGCCCTATCTGCACCGGCTCTACCGGAAACGCCGCGGATATGAGGACTGAGCAGAAGGATGGGTAACGGAAGCAAGGTCGCAAGCAACTTCCTCTGGCGGTTTTTTGAGCGCTTCGGCGCGCAGCTGCTCAACATCGTGGTGGGCATCATTCTCGCGCGCAAGCTGGGCCCCGGCCCCTCCGGCCAGATCGCCGTGGTGCTGGCGGTCATCAATATCCTGAAGGTGTTTGCCGACAGCGGCATGGCCAACGCCCTGATCCAGAAAAAGGATCCGGACGATCTGGATTTCTCGTCGGTGTTTTTCTTCAACCTCGGCTTCAGCCTGCTGCTGTATCTGGGGCTGTTTCTCGCGGCGCCGCGGATCGCGGTGTTCTATCAGGAGGAGAGCTATGTGGCCATCCTCCGGGTACTGGGCCTGTTGGTGGTGATTTCGGGACTTTATAATGTCCAGCTGGCCTACGTGTCCAAGACCATGCAGTTCAAGCGCTTTTTCTTCGCAACGCTGGGGGGAACGCTGTTCTCCGGCGCGCTGAGCATTGCGATGGTCTATCTCGGCTTCGGCATCTGGTCCCTGGTGGCGCTGCAGCTGAGCAACTTTGCCGTCAACACCCTGATCCTGTGGTTCACGGTCAGCTGGCGGCCGAAAAAAATGTTCTCCGCCGAGCGCCTGAAGGGCCTGCTCTCCTACGGCTGGAAGCTGCTGGCGGCCTCGTTCCTCGACACGCTGTACCTGCAGATCTACTCCCTGGTGATCGGCAAGCGCTATCCCAAGGAGGAGCTCGGCCAGTTCGACAAGGGCCGCAACTGGCCGGACCAGATCACGACCAGCATCAACGCCTCCCTCGACAGCGTGCTGCTGCCGGTGCTCTCGGCGGAGCAGGACAACGTCCATACCCTGCGGGAGATGACCCGGCGCGCCATCAAGACCAGTTCTTTCGTGATGATGCCGATGATGGCGGGCCTTGCGGCCTGTGCCACACCGCTGGTCCGGCTGCTTCTGAAGGAACAGTGGCTGCCCTGCGTGCCGTTTATGCAGATTTTCTGCGCGATCTATGCCTTCTATCCCCTCCACACGGCGAACCTCAACGCCATCAAGGCCATGGGGCGGAGCGATATCTTCCTCAAGCTGGAAGTGATCAAGAAAATCGTGGAGACCAGCGTACTGCTTTATACCCTGCGCTACGGCGTGCTGGCGATGGCGCTGGGACAGCTGTTTTGCGACATCCTGGCGCAGCTCATCAACGCCTGGCCGAACAAGAAGCTGCTGGGCTATCCGTACTGGACGCAGCTGAAGGATCTGCTGCCCTGCCTGCTGCTGTCGCTGGCGATGGCGGGCTGTGTGGCGGCGGTGCAGCTGCTGGGCCTGCATGACCTGGTGACCCTGGTGATCCAGGTTCCGCTGGGCGCGCTGGTCTATGTCCTGGGCGCAAGGCTTCTGAAGCTGGACAGCTTCGACTATATCCTCAACATGGCGAAAAGCATTCTGCAGAAAAGAAGGGCGGGAGAAAACCGATGAAAAAATTACTGCTCCTGGGCGGCTCGCGCTATCTGGTTCCGGTCATCCGGGAGGCAAAGGCACTGGGCTGTCACACGATCACCTGCGACTATCTCCCGGATAACTACGCACATAAGATCTCGGACGAGTACCACAATGTGAGCATCGTCGACAAAGAGGCGACGCTGAAGCTGGCCCGGGAGCTCAAGGTGGACGGCGTGATGTCCTTTGCCTGTGACCCCGGCGTCATCACGGCGGCGTATGTGGCGGACCGGATGGGCCTGCCGAACGTCGGGCCGTATGAATCGGTGGCGATCCTGCAGGACAAGGGACGCTTCCGCGCCTTCCTGCGGGAGCACGGTTTCCGAGTGCCCGATTGCCGGAGCTTTTCCAGCCTCGAAGACGCCCTGAGGATGGCCGAGCAGCTCAGATATCCCCTGATCGTCAAGCCCGTGGACAACGCGGGCAGCAAGGGCGTCGGCCGGGTGGACAGTCCGGCAGAGCTGGAGACGGCAATCCGGTATGCGCTGAAGTTTACCCGCTGCGGAAGATTCATCCTGGAAGACTTTATCCAGCAGCAGGGTTATTCCTCCGATACCGACTGCTTCTCGGTGAACGGGGAACTGAAATTCGTCTCCTTCGACAACCAGTATTTTGACCGCAAAGCCAACAATCCCTATGCGCCGGTGGGCTATACCTGGCCGTCCACGATCCCGGCGGCCCAGCAGCAGGAGCTCCGCTCGGAGCTGCAGCGGCTGTTGAGCCTGCTGCACATGGGGACGGCGCTCTATAATGTTGAAGTCCGGCTCGGAACGGACGGAAACGCCTATCTCATGGAGATCTCCCCTCGGGGCGGCGGAAACCGGCTGAGCGAGATGCTGGAATACACCTCCGGGACCAGGCTGGTGCACAACGCGGTTCGCGCGGCATTGGGCCTGCCGGTGGAGGAGATGCACGACCCGGTCTATCGGGGGCACTGGTCCATCGTGATGCTGCACGCAGAGCGCAGCGGCGCCTTCCGGAAGCTCTGGATCGCAGAGGATGCGAGAGCATCCGTAGTGGAAGAGGACCTCTGGGTGAATCCGGGAGATCCGGTGGAGGCCTTTGCCGGGGCAAACAACGCCGTGGGCTCGCTGGTGCTGAACTGGCCTTCCGAGGAAGAGCGGGACGCCCGCATGGCGGATGTGTCGAGCTGGGCGCGGATCCTGACCGAGGGAGAGCAGGATGCATAAGGAAATCGGCGGATACCTGGAGCTGGAGCGTTTCACGGGGCCGATGTTGCACGAAAAAGCGCTGGCGCTCTCCAGCGGCCGGGCCTGTCTCAGCTATCTGATCGAACAGCGCGGGATCCGGAAGATTGCCCTGCCGGACTTCAACTGCGACATCGTCGAGGAGGTCTGCCGGGCGCATGAGGTCAATATCCGCTTTTATCCCGTGGGAGCGGATCTGCGGCCGAAAACGCTGCAGACGCAAGAGAACGAGTGGTTCTATCTCGTAAACTTCTACGGACAGCTGACGGCGGACGAGCTGACGCATATGGCGGCGCGTCTTCCGAGACTCATCGTGGACAACGCCCAGGCATATTTTGACCTGCCGCTGAAGGGCGTGGATACCCTCTATACCTGCCGGAAATTTCTCGGTGTTCCGGACGGGGGATTCCTCTATACTGACGCGCCGGCGAGAGAACTCCCGGCGGACGAGTCGCGGGATCGGATGAGCTTTGTGCTGGGCCGCTTTGAGCGCCCGGCGGGGGAATACTTTGCCGCCGCCGCGCAGAACAACGACGAGCTCTCCATGGAGCCGAAACGCATGTCCGCCCTGACGGAAAACCTCCTGCGCGCGGTGGACTATGAACGGGTCAGAAGAATCCGGACGGAAAACTTCCGAAGGCTGCATGAGGGCCTCGGCGCCCGGAACGGTCTGGCGGTGCGCCTGACAGAGGGGGCCTACGCCTATCCGCTGATGCTTCCGGATGGGCAGAAGATCCGAAAGAAGCTGATCGAACAGAAGATTTTTGTTCCCCTGCTCTGGCCGAATGTGCCCGCGCAGCAGCCGGAGGACTCGGAAGCCTGCAGGCTGGCCGAAGAGATTCTGCCGCTGCCCTGTGACCAGCGCTACGGAGCGGAGGAAATGGACTTTATCATCAGGGCGGTGCGGGACTGCCTGAACCCGTGAAAGGAGAATGGAGCACATGACGATCAATGTAACACGGTCATCCATGCCGCCGTTTGAAGAATACTGTGAGGAAATCCGTGAACTCTGGGACAGCCACTGGCTCACCAACATGGGCAGCAAGCACCAGCAGCTGG
>CAMKEK010000116.1:0-4953 GCA_946411545.1 uncultured Clostridia bacterium | reverse complement strand
AGAATCCCCGATGCTTCCTGATGCAGAGAATGTGGAAAAATGAAGGGGAACATACGCCGTGGTACGGTACCCTGATGAAGAAGGAAACATTTCGAGACCGCGTCCTGGAGCTGTACCGAAATGAATTGTCCGCCAAAGTGCGCCATTTGATGGAAGTCCAACTGCCGGAGGAAGCAGCATTCCTTCAGGGAGCGCTGAAGATGAATGCGATCCGGTGGAGCCTTGCCGACCCTGCAGAAGCAATCCAACATTTTCATGATTTTATGGAGGAGAGGATCGACTTCCTGGACTCCGCCTGGATTGATGGGGTGGAATACAGAACTGTGACGGCGAAGAGCATCTGGGATTATCGCTATTACTGCACGCAGCCGGGCACGATATGTGAGGATATCCCAATGCCGGAAGAACTGGGTGTGGAAGAGGGCAGCGTCTGGATCCGTGAGGACACGGGCGAGCTGTTTGATCCGAAATCCGTCATTACAGAAGATTTTACGATCGTTTCCGTGCCCGGTGAGACAGAAACCGGTGCAGCATGACCGGTAAAAGCCGCGAACAACGTTAAGGAGGAACCGGAACAGTGGCAATTATGCCGTTTCAGAAAAAAGTTTGGCTCTCCACGCCGACGATGCATGGAGAAGAGCAAAAATGGGTCGATGAGGCCATCCGTACGAACTGGGTCAGCACGGTCGGCGAGAACATTAACGAGGTGGAACGCTTGGCGGCTGAAACAATCGGGCGTCCATATGCGGTGGGGCTCTCGAACGGAACTGCGGCCCTGCACCTTGCCGTAAAACTGGCGGGGGAGAAGCTTTACGGTCAGCCGAAGATTGGACATGGTGTTCTGGAAGGAAAAAAGGTCTTCTGCAGTGACATGACCTTTGATGCCACGGTGAATCCGGTGGCTTATGAGGGTGGAGAAGCCGTCTTCATCGATACGGAGTATGATACCTGGAATATGGATCCCGCAGCCCTGGAGCGGGCCTTCGAGCTTTATCCGGAGGTCAGACTGATTGTCATTGCGCATCTCTACGGAACTCCCGGAAAAATAAAAGAACTGAGGGAAATCGCGGATGCACATGGTGCGCTGATTGTCGAAGATGCGGCGGAGTCCTTTGGAGCAACATACAGGGGAATTCAGACCGGCAACTTCGGAGATGTCGGAGTCCTGTCCTTTAACGGCAATAAAATCATCACCGGCAGCGCAGGTGGAGTTCTGCTCTGCGACAGCCAGGAGGATGCAAATAAAGTCCGAAAGTGGTCAACCCAGAGCCGGGAGGACGCCGCATGGTATCAGCATGAAGAAATGGGCTATAACTACCGCATGAGCAACATCATCGCGGGAATCATCCGGGGGCAGTTCCCTTATCTGGAGGAACATATCGCACAGAAGAAGGCGGTATATGAGCGATATCGGGATGGACTGGCAGATCTTCCGGTAGAAATGAACCCCTATGCCGCCGAAGAGGCGGAGCCGAACTTCTGGCTCAGCTGCATGCTGATTCGGCCGGAAGCCATGTGTCGACAGGTACGGGGGGACAGAGATGCACTTTATGTCAGTGAGCGGGGCAAGAGCTGCCCGACGGAGATCCTGGAGACCCTGGCGAAAAATAACGCAGAGGGCAGACCGATCTGGAAACCGATGCATCTGCAGCCGATTTACAGAATGAATGCGTTCGTGACCCGGAACGGGAATGGCCGGGCAAGAAGCAACGCATATATACGGGAAACCGGCTTCCAGGATGTGGGAGACGATATTTTTAACCGGGGACTCTGCCTGCCAAGCGACAACAAGATGACGCCGGAACAGCAGAGCGGTGTCATTGAACTGATTCACCGATGCTTTGAATAAACAGGCAGAGAACCTGATGACCGCAGAAAACGGCTTACGCGACGAGAGCAGCATATCAGTACGGTAGGAGCAAAAACAGTTTATGTATAAACGCAGCAGTGAAAACTGGACCAAGCATCTGGACTTCATCCTTTTGGATGCAGCCTGTCTTGTGCTGTCCCTTTTCCTGGCGTATTATGCGTATTACTACTGTATGTACCACAGACTATTCGATCTGTTTGCAGATGATCTTTATCGCAATATTTTGATTCTGCTGATTCTGATTGACGTGTTTGTCGCGGTGCTGCTGAACACCATGCACCATGTTATGCATCGGGGATATTTCGTCGAGTTCAGTCAGACAATCAAGCAGGTGCTGCTGGTATTTGGCGCGGAAATCCTTCTGCTCTTCGTGATGAAGTGGTCCGGGACCTACAGCCGTGCGATTCTTTCCCTGACGACGCTGTTTCATCTGGTTTTGTCTTATTCCACACGGCTTTTCTGGAAACGTGTGGTTCGGCTTTACAGCGGACAGAGAGAAAAGCGCAGCATGATTCTTGTCTGCGCTGAGCGGGATGTGGAGACTGTTCTGTCCCGCAGCAGTTCGGAAGACGAAGCGGGATTCAGCGGCGTGGTGCTTACGGACCGGAATGCGACCGGGGAAACCGTTTGCGGCCTTACGGTTGTTGCGGGGCTATCCGATGCCGCTCAGTATATCTGTCGGGAATGGGTAGACGAGGTCTTCCTCTATACGGATATGGCGGGCCTGGATGCAATGCAGGAGATGGAGTCAGAGACAGAGGGTGGGCCGAACCATAAGCACGAGCAGGGAACGGTGGCTGCCCTGGTAGATGCATGCCGCCAGATGGCGGTTCCGATCCATATCCGGGTACCGCTTGGCGGACACAAAGGCCGCAGTTTCGTTGAAAACGTGAACGGCTTTCATGTGGTTACCATGACTGCAAATTTTGCATCCCCGCTGCAGCTGTTTCTGAAACGCCTGATGGATCTCCTCGGAGGCCTTGTGGGCAGTGTGTTTGCCCTGCTGATTGTGCTTGTCTTCGGACCTGTGATCCGAAAGAAGTCTCCCGGACCCGTGCTGTTTAAACAGGAGCGGGTCGGACAGAACGGAAAACATTTTAAAATCTATAAAATCCGTACGATGTATCTGGACGCCGAAGAGCGGAAGAAGGAGTTTCTGGATCAGAACCGTGTGGAAGACGGCATGATGTTCAAACTGGACTTCGATCCACGCATTATCGGAAATGAGATTCTGCCGGACGGTACAAAAAAAACAGGAATCGGAGAATGGCTAAGGGAGCATTCCCTGGATGAGTTTCCGCAGTTCTGGAATGTCCTGATCGGGAATATGAGTCTGGTGGGAACAAGGCCGCCGACAATAGACGAGTGGGAGAAGTACGCGTATCACCACCGGGCGAGGCTCTCTTTCAAACCGGGAATTACCGGTTTGTGGCAGGTCAGCGGGCGAAGTAAAATCACGGACTTTGAAGAAGTTGTACGGCTTGATACGGAATACATTGAGCACTGGGATCTCGGACTGGACCTGCGTATTCTGCTGAAAACAATTATCACTGTTTTCAACAGGGATGGAGCAATGTGATAATACTTTTTGATCAATTGGAGGATCAATTGAAGTCTGATGATGAAGAGAGCATTGATTACCGGAGTAACCGGACAGGACGGATCATATCTGTCGGAATTTCTGCTGGAGAAGGGTTATGAGGTCCATGGGATCATACGCCGCTCTTCGGTAGATTTCCGGGAGAGAATCGCACACCTGGAGGGAATGGAGCACTTCCATCTGCATTACGGCGATCTGACGGATTCGATGAGTCTCGTCAAGATCATTGCGGCTGTGCGGCCGGACGAGATTTATAACCTGGCGGCGCAGAGCCATGTACAGGTCAGCTTTGACGTTCCGGAGTTTACCGCGGATGTGGATGCGACCGGCGTACTGCGGGTGCTGGAGGCGGTCCTGGTCTGCGGTCTCGGAGATACCTGCCGGATTTATCAGGCCTCGACCAGCGAACTGTACGGAAAAGTGGAAGAGGTGCCGCAGAATGAAAAGACACCGTTTCACCCCTATTCGCCTTATGCGGTGGCCAAACTGTACGGATACTGGATTATAAAGGAGTACAGGGAAGCGTATCATATGTTCTGCTGCTCCGGAATCCTGTTCAACCATGAATCGGAGCGCCGGGGAGAGACCTTTGTTACACGAAAAATCACATTGGCTGCGGCACGCATTGCTCAGGGAATTCAGGACAAACTCTATCTGGGGAATCTTTCCTCGCTTCGCGACTGGGGATATGCCAAAGACTATGTGGAGTGTATGTGGCTCATCCTCCAGAATGAGAAGCCGGAGGATTATGTGATCGCAACGGGGCAGCAGCATTCCGTACGGGATTTTGCTACGCTGGCGTTCCGTTATGCTGGGATCGAGCTGGAATGGCAGGGCGTGGGACTGGAGGAAAAAGGCATCGACAAGGCAAGCGGTAAGGTGCTTGTAGAAGTGTCACCTGCCTTTTACCGCCCGACGGATGTTGTGAACCTACTGGGAGATCCTTCGAAGGCCAGAAAGGAACTGGGCTGGAACCCGACGAAGACAAGTTTTGAAGAGCTGGTGCGCCTGATGACCGAGCACGATATGAAGAAGGCAGCAGCAGAACGGGAAAAGGATCGGATGGCGGCAGGCGCCATGGCATAACGGAGAAAGAACGGTATCTAATCATGATGGACAAGGACGCAAAAATCTATGTCGCAGGGCACCGCGGAATGGTTGGCAGTGCCATTAAGAGAGAACTGGAGCGGCAGGGCTATACCAATCTCGTAACCAGGACGCACAAAGAGCTGGACCTGATGCGCCAGGATCAGGTGGAAGAATTCTTTGCCGAGGAGAAACCGGAGTATGTCGTACTTGCCGCGGCCAAAGTGGGTGGCATTGTGGCAAACCAGAATGCACTTGCGGATTTTATGTACGACAACATGATGCTGGAGATGAATGTGATCCACGCGGCCTGGAAAAACGGCTGCAGGAAGCTGCTTTTTCTTGGATCAAGCTGCATCTATCCGCGGCTTGCTCCTCAGCCGATGAAGGAAAGCTG
>CAMKEK010000115.1:0-4966 GCA_946411545.1 uncultured Clostridia bacterium | reverse complement strand
CTCCGCATCACGGGAAAGGGACGCTGTAACCTTACGAACAACAGCGACGTCCGGGAAGTCCTGGCGAACATTCCGGGGGACGGACGGTTCCTCTACAGCGCGCTGACGGCATTTCCGCCGGAGCGCGTGATGGCTTTTTTCGAGGAACACGGTCTCCCTTTGAAAACCGAGCGCGGAAAAAGGGTTTTCCCGCAATCGGACCGGGCAAACGACGTTGCAAATCTCATGCAGATACTCTGCCGGGAGAGCGGTGTCACGATTCTGCAGAAGGAAGCAAAGGGAATCTCCCTTCGCGAGGGTACGGTTTGCGGGGTCAAGACCGCGGAGGAGACAATCGCCTGCAAAGCCTGTGTTGTCTGTACGGGCGGGCTGTCCTATCCGCTGACGGGGTCAACCGGGGACGGATATCGCTTCGCAAAGGCGGCCGGACACACGGTAACGCCGCTTCGACCGTCGCTGGTCCCGCTGGAGAGTCCGGATCCCTGCTGCATGAGACTGCAGGGGCTTTCCCTGAAAAATGTGGAGCTTCGTGTGTATGAGGATGACAAACTGCTCTGCAGGGAGCAGGGAGAGATGCTCTTTACACATTTCGGTGTATCGGGACCGCTGGTTTTGTCCGCTTCTTCCAGAATGCGGCATTTTGAAACGGCGGCCTACCGGCTGGAGATCGATCTGAAGCCCGCGCTGGATGAAAAGACACTTGATTTGCGTATTCAGAGGGATCTGAAGAAATATCAGAACAAAGAGTTTCGCAATGCCCTCTTCGACCTGGTTCCGCATGCGCTGATTCCGGAGCTCTCCCGCCTTGCGGAGGTTCCCGAGACAATCCGGGCGAATGAAGTCACCCGAGAGATGAGACACCGTCTGCTCCGCAGTCTGAAAGCGTTTCCGATCGAGGTATCCGGAACGAGGCCGTACGCGGAAGCAATCGTTACAGCCGGCGGTGTCAGTACAAAAGAAATCGACCCCAGAAGCATGCAATCCAAGCTGATCCAAGGTCTGTATTTTGCCGGAGAGGTGATGGATCTGGATGCGTATACGGGTGGATTCAACCTGCAGATTGCCTGGAGTACCGGACGGCTTGCCGGTATTTCTGCGGCAAAAGCCTGCGGAAAAGAATAATGGAAACGGAATGAGGAAACTATGAGCGATATTATCTCTATCGCAATTGACGGACCGTCCGGTGCCGGAAAAAGCAGCCTTGCCAGACGGTGTGCGGCGGCCTTCGGCATCCTTTATGCGGATACCGGCGCAATTTATCGTACGGTAGGGCTGGCGGCTGTCCGCGCCGGAATAGACCGAAAGGACGAGAATGCGGTCGCCGGGCTTCTGCCGACGCTTCAGATCGAGATGAAATACGGCGGGGACGGAGAACAGAGAATGTATCTCAACGGCGAAGACGTTTCGGAAGCGATTCGGATGCCGGAGATTTCCATTGCCGCCTCGGATGTGTCGGCTCTTCCTGTCGTAAGGCAGTTCCTTCTGGAAATGCAGCGCAGCCTTGCGCGCACCCAGAGCGTCCTGATGGACGGAAGAGATATCGGAACGGTTGTCCTGCCGGATGCGGATCTCAAGGTGTTCCTGACCGCGAGTGCGGAAGAACGGGCACGAAGAAGAGTTCTGCAGCTGCAGGAAAAGGGCGTAATCGAGGATTATGATCAGGTCCTGAAGGAAATCCGTTATCGGGACGAGCAGGACATGAACCGTGAAACGGCGCCGCTGAAACAGGCGGAGGACGCCGTGCTGCTGGATACGACAGAGCTGAGCTATGACGAAAGCTTTGCCGCGCTGAGCCAGCTGATTCTCGAACGGTTTTGCATTCGGCCGCTGGCGGATTGAACAGAGAACAGATGAAGGAACTCAGAGTAGCAGAGAGCGCGGGGTTCTGCTTCGGTGTTCGCCGGTCTGTGGAGATGGCAGAAGCCATGCTGCAGGAGGGGCCTTGTGCCAGCTTCGGCATGCTGATCCACAACACCGATGTTGTGCAGGAGCTTGCCAGGCACGGAATGCGCACCGTGGAGAACGTGGAGGATGTCACGGAGGGAGAACGGGTTTTAATCCGTGCTCACGGTGTGCCGCCTCAGACGCTGGAAGCGCTGAAGGCTCGAAACGCGGTCGTACAGGATGCAACCTGCCCCAAAGTCATGCATATTCACCGCATCGTGGAACAGGCCAGCGCCAACGGCAGATTTGTCATCATCATCGGGATGAAGCAGCATCCGGAGGTAGAAGCAATTTCGGCCAGATGTGAGCATTGTGTCATCCTGGAAAGCGCCGCCGAAACAGAGATTTGGCTCGAATCTCACAAAATGATGTGGGACAGTCCCATCACCGTGGTGGTGCAGACGACGCAGACAAAAAATAATTTCGACGAATGCGTAAAAGTGATAAAAAAAAGATGTACAAATGCAGAAATTTCTGATACAATATGCTTTGCAACATCTACGCGGCAGGAAGAGGCCGCAGCGCTGTCTCAAGTTTGTGATGCCATGATTGTGATCGGCGGGCGACACAGTGCGAACAGTCTGCACCTTGCGGAGATTTGCCGTCAAAGCTGTGAGAACGTCCAGTTCATCGAGAGACCGGAGGAATTGGATTTTTCAATTATTAAACAATCCCCGGTTGTCGGGCTCACTGCGGGTGCATCAACGCCTGCGTGGATCATTAAGGAGGTAGTAAACAAAATGAGTGACGAAGTCAGAGTCGAAGAAATCCAGGAAGAGGCAGCGGTAGCAGAAGCGCCGGTTGCTGAAGCGGCAGAAGTACCGGCAGAAGTACCGGTCGCAGAAAACGTTGCGGCAGAAGCTCCCGCGGCAGAGAAGGAGCTCAGCTTCGATGAAATGCTGGAAGAGACCCTGAAGACCATATATAATGGCGAAAAGGTAAGCGGAACCGTCGTGTCGATCACCGGGACGGAAGTCAGTGTTGATCTGGGTGCCAAGTACTCCGGATTCATCCCGACAACAGAATTCACCGAATCCGGAATGAAGGTCGAGGATGCCGTTAAGGTCGGTGATACGATTGAAGCAATCGTTGTTCGTGTAAACGACGTGGAAGGCACGGCAATGCTCTCCAAGCGCCGCCTCGATGCCGCCAAGGCGTGGACCGATGTGGAAGAAGCCGTTGAGAGCAATGCAATTCTCGAAGGTACTGTGACCGAAGAGAACAAGGGCGGCGTTGTGGTGAACGTATCCGGCGTCCGCGTGTTTGTCCCGGCCAGCCAGACCGATCTGCCCCGTGAGGCCGAGCTTTCCCAGCTCCTTCACAAAAACGTGCGTCTGCGCATCACCGAGGTCAACCGTGCCCGGAAACGTGTTGTCGGTTCCATCCGCCGCGTTGCCCAGGCGGAGCGCCGTGAGCGTGTTGAGAAGCTCTGGAACGAGATGGAAGTCGGCAAAAAGTATCATGGTGTTGTAAAGTCCCTGACCAGCTACGGCGCTTTTGTCGATATTGGCGGCGTAGACGGCATGGTTCATGTCTCCGAGCTGAGCTGGGGCCGCATTCACCAGCCCTCTGAGGTCGTTTCCGTCGGTGATGAGATTGACGTTTACGTCATCAACTTTGACCGTGAGAAGAGAAAGATCTCCCTCGGTTACAAAGATCCGGATGCCAACCCCTGGACCATGTTCACCAGCCGCTATGCCGTCGGTGATACAGCCGAGGTCAAGATTGTGAAGCTGATGAGCTTCGGCGCCTTTGCAGAGGTGCTGCCCGGTGTGGACGGCCTGATTCATATCAGCCAGATTGCGGATCATCGCATTGAAAAGCCCGAGGATGTCCTGCGTGTCGGCGACGTTGTGGAGGCAAAGATCACGGCGATTGACGAAGAGAAGCACAAGATCTCTCTCTCCATCCGCGCTCTGCTCAACGAGGCCAAGGCTCCTGTCGAAGAAGCGGAAGAAGTTTCCGATGAC
Organism: uncultured Clostridia bacterium; assembly: GCA_946411545.1. Classification (GTDB taxonomy): domain Bacteria; phylum Bacillota; class Clostridia; order Oscillospirales; family Oscillospiraceae; genus Limivicinus. Next base: position 1,052 of record CAMKEK010000115.1, on the reverse strand, counting down.
GAAGACGACGGAGAAGACGCCCTTGTCTATGAGGTTTCCGCAGACGGGCAGGCAACCGGTGATGCGGCTGCATTCAACGTCGAAGAGTAAACCTGTAACACCATAAAACAAAATGTATGACAGAACCCCCGGAGATTTATCTCCGGGGGTTCTGCTCTCATAATTGAGATTTACAGGAGATGCGGAAGGCATAAAAATGCTTACCAGCTCCTAAAGAGAATTTCTTAAGCTTATTGTGCGGGCACTGGCTCGCCTGCGGCGGAATCGGTCTGGACGGAGGCGGCTGAGTCAGCCGGTGCGGTCTGGACCTGGGCCGGAGCTGTGCCTGCAGCAGAAGCATCGGCTGCAGGCGCGGAAGAGGCTTCAACCGTTGGGGCGTTCATTGCCTGCCTTGCGGCTTCTTCCGCCTTCTTGGCCTCAAACGCGGCTGCCGTGGGATCCTCACTGGTCAGGAACTGAGAGAAGATATAGCCCTTTTCGTTCTGTACCGCGACGTGGGTCCATTCACCGGTTACACCGAGAACCTGCACCTGCTGGCCGTTTTGCATGCTGTCGATGATTGCGCCTTCCAGAGAGGGAGATTTGCGGAAGCGAACTTCCGTCCCTTTTACATAGGCGTAAACGACTCTGCCGCTGTCTCCGTTGTCGTGGCCGGTTACATCCGAATCCTTCTCTTCGGGTACTTCAGAAACATAAAACAGGATCAGGTCGTTCGCATCCTCGGACAGGGTCAGATACTGATTCGTATCAATGGTGATCGTGCGTTTGCTGTTGGGGCGCATCGTGATCTTGACAGGGCTGTCTTCTTCAGCATCGGCGGCATCTGCAGGAGCGCTGAGTTCAGCGGCAACGACTTCGGCGCTGCCGGAACCCGTCCCGTCGGGGGCGGAGGCAGGATTGGAAGCCGGGGCCTGGGATGCATCGGCGGAAGCATCCGAAGACATATCCGGAGATGCTTCCGGTGAGGGGGACGGCGAAGCGGAAGCGGAAGGAGAAGATGAAGGGGATGCAGACGGTGAAGGTGAAGTCGACGGTGAAGGGGATGCAGACGG
>CAMKEK010000114.1:0-4985 GCA_946411545.1 uncultured Clostridia bacterium | reverse complement strand
CTTCTCGAGAAACCCTTCAGCAACGAAACCATCCAGGCCCCCGAGAACCGTTCCCTGCTCACGGTCGAGCGGATCGTGGAATTTGCCGGATGTGTTGACATTGAGGAGGTCCGCCCTGTCCTTCAGCGTCAGATTGACTACAACATTGCCATTGCCAAGGAGGGCCTGAGCGGTGAGTACGGTGCGGGGATCGGGAAGATCCTTCTGCGCAGCTACGGAAACACGGTTTTCAACCGTGCCAAAGCCTGGGCGGCCGCGGGGTCCGATGCGCGGATGGATGGCTGCGAGCTTCCCGTGGTCATCAACTCCGGCAGCGGAAATCAGGGCATCACTACCTCCGTTCCCGTAATCGTCTACGGGCTGGAACTCGGCGTCTCGCATGAGATGCTCCTGCGGGCGCTCGTGATCTCCAACCTCGTCACCATCCACCTCAAGACGGGCATCGGCAGTCTCTCCGCCTACTGCGGGGCCACCTCTGCCGGGGCCGGCGCAGGCGCGGGGATCTGCTACCTCTACGGCGGCGGCTGTGACGAGATCTCCCATACGATCGTAAACGTGCTTGCCATCAATTCCGGCATGATCTGCGACGGCGCCAAGGCAAGCTGCGCGGCCAAAATCGCCTCGGCCGTGGAGTCCGGCATGCTCGGCATGCGCATGTACATGCATGACAGCCAGTTCTACGGCGGCGACGGCATTGTCGTCAAGGGCGTCGAGAACACCATCCGTGCGGTCAGCGAAATTGCCCGGGAGGGCATGCGCGGCACCGACAAGGAAGTCATCCGTCTTATGATGTCCACAAGCTGAGTTCTCCATTGCTTCCTATCAGAGCATCCCCTGAGGAAAGACCGTCTCTTTCAGGGGATGCTTCCTTTTTGTGTTTTCTTTTTTCCGTTTTGTTCCTTGACGCGAAAAGCCTGCCGTCTATAATACAAGATAGAATCAGTTTTTTCACGTATGGATGGTGCAGTATGACAAACTGGCAGGGCAGACAACTGGATAATTCCGGGTCCGCCGAGAGCTCTCCCGCTGCGGAGCCTGAAGAAACAGAACACTATACCGGCCTGAACCGTCTGTTTCACAGCGACGCGGTCCAGGAGCTCATTCGGCGGCTCGACGATGGCACCTTCGCGGATTTTATCGACGACTGGAAATGGATTTTCAGCTTCTCCAGAAAATACCGATGGATCATCGTGTTCTATACGCTGGTTGGGATCTTCGGTTCCAGTCTCTCCATCGGTTCGGCCTGGCTGAGCCGGACGCTCATCAACATTGTCGTGGGCCAGCAGCGGGACAAGCTCTGGCTGCTCCTGGGCATCATGCTGGGGATGACGGCTTTCTCGCTCCTGCTTTCCAGTCTGAACAGCCGGATCTTCACCCGCATTTCCATCTATGTCAGCAATGACATCCAGGCCGAGATTTTTGACCGGATCATCGACGCGCGCTGGGACGAGCTGAGCCGCTATCCCAGCGGGGATCTGCTCAACCGCTTCAACGGTGATGTCGGGACCATTGCCTCCAACGCCATCAACTGGATTCCGAATCTCATCATCAACATCTATACCTTTGTCGTCACCTTCGTGGTGCTCTTCCGGATGGATTCCGTCATGGCCTGGATTGCCGTTCTCTCCGCCCCCTTCCTGCTGGTGATGAGCCGCTGGATCATGCGCCGCATGAAGGAATACCGCAAACGCATTCTCGAGCTCAACTCCGGCATGATGTCCTTTGAGGTGGAGACCTTTTTCAATTTCGACATGATCAAGTCCTTCGGCGTGTTCGGCACCTATTCGAAAAAGCTCCGCTCCTGGCAGCAGCGCTACAAGGACTACAGCCTCGATTATAACCGGTTTGAGATCCGCTCCCGCATTCTCCTGACGCTGGTTTCCACCACCGTCTCCATGGCTGCCTTCGGCTACTGTCTGTACCGGCTCTGGAACGGTCAGATTCTCTACGGCGACATGGCCTTCTTTCTTCAGCAGCGCGGCAGTCTCAGCGGGCGTTTCAACAGCCTCATCGGCACCATCCCCGGCATGCTGAATTCCGCCGTCTCCGCACACCGCATCCGGGAGCTCGTGGATCTGCCGCGGGAAGAGCACGACGCCGAAAGCTATGAGGCGATGCGCCGCATCGCGGACGACGGTCTCACCGTGAAGCTCGATCACGTGCGCTTCGGCTACTGCGAAGAAAAGGAGATCTATCAGGATCTGAACCTCTCCGTCGGACCGGGTGAAATCGTGGCCGTTCTCTCCCCCTCCGGCGGCGGGAAAACCACCTTCATGCGCCTGATGCTTGGGATGCTCCGTCCGCAGGAAGGCAGCGTCACCCTCACCGGCTCCGACGGACATGCTGTTCCGGTGAATGCGGACCTGCGGCGCTTCTTCGCCTATGTACCGCAGGGGAACAGCATTCTCTCCGGCTCCGTTGCCGAAAACATGCGCAATGTCCGGGAGGATGTCACCGATGAAGAGATCGTCTCCGCCCTCCGGACCGCCTGTGCCTGGGACTTTGTCTCTCAGCTGCCCAATGGGATTTACACCTCTCTCGGAGAACGTGCGCGCGGCATCTCCGAGGGACAGGCCCAGCGTCTCGCCATCGCGCGGGCTCTGCTGCGTGATGCCCCGATTCTTCTGCTTGATGAAGCGACAAGCGCGCTTGATGCGGAAACGGAAGAGGCCGTGCTTCGCAACATCCTCCGCCGGTGCCCCAACAAAGCGATCGTCATCTCCACCCATCGCCCCGGCGCGCTGAAGCTATGTCAGCGGATCTACCGGATCCACGACGGCGGGATCGAAGAAGTGGCTCCCGCGGTGGCGGAATCCCTGATTCCCCGCGCTGTCGACAGCACCTCCGTGACGGATTCCCTGCGGAATCGTGCCGCGGAGCAGGACGCCTATCTTCGAAGACAGACTGCGAAGACGGTTTCCGCACTGCCGGAACTGCCGGAGCCGGAAAACGAGAACGGATGGTGGGTGCCATGAATGAGCAAATGGAAGAAATGACGCTTTACGGCTATGGCGCCGACCGCCTGAAGCTGTTGCTGATGCCCGCGGTCTGCGTGCTGTCCTTCGGCCTTCCGGGGACAATCGGGAGCGCGGTGCGGGATCTCTGCCGGGCCGCTCCCCTGGCGTTTTATATTCTCTGCGGTTTCTTTGTCCTGGATGAAGACGATGACGAGCGTCACGGAAAGCTTCTCCGTGCAATCCGTTCGACGGGAATTTTCTTTCTGGTCCTTACGCTTTTCTATCTTGGGCTGAACGCCCTGGTCTTCACCCTGCAGGGCGGCGACTGGCTTGGCGGTGTCCCGACAAAACGCGTTCTCTTCAACTTTGTCGTGCTCTGCGTCTGGCCTTTTCAGACCGGGGAGTGCCTCTGGTTCATTCAGTCCCTGTTCTACGCCTGGGTGCTTCTGTGGCTCCTGGACTGGAAGGGACATCTGCCTTTTCTTATGCTTCCGCTTTTCATTCTGACAACGGTTTTGATGCTTCTCAGTGGGGAATTTGCCGGTCTGATCAAGCTGAATCTTCTGGGCTATTCCTATATCCCCGCCAACGCCGTTACCCGGGCGCTCCCCTATCTGCTGCTGGGAGCCCTGCTCCGGCGGCACTCCGACCGCCTCTTTCTGATCAATCCCCTGCTTTGGGGAGGGCTTCTGATTCTTGGGATTGTTCTGGCCCTTGCGGAGATCATGCTTCTCTCCTATACGGGAAAGCTGGTCTATGTCGGACACATGATCGGCTACGGCCTCATCGCCTTTTCCCTCTGCTGCATCGCACTGGCTCATCCGGAGGAGGAACTGGGCGCCGTATTCCGCCATGCCCGCTGTCTCTCCCGTTTTATCTATGCCTTTCATCAGCCGGTTGGTTTTTTCCTCCCCATGCTTCTGACGCTCTTCGGTGAGAGGCCTGCTTCCCTTGTTTTGAACTTCGGCGGCGTTGCCGTGTTCGCCTTCACGCTGCTTCCGGCGCTGCTGGCGGGCGCCTGTGAATACGGATTCCGCCGCATTGTGGATATTCTTTGATACTGACCCAACAGTGAGGTTGATACGATGAAACTTCGATATGAGTTTTCGGTCATGGAGATGGACGGAGAGTATATGGCCGTTCCGGTCGGGGAGAATGCGGAACAGTTTAACGGAATGCTGCGGATGAACGACGTCTCCGCCGAGATTCTGGACCTATTGAAGGAAGACACCACCCCGGAAACGGTGCATCGGATTCTCCGGGAACGCTATCCCGATTCCGATGACCGGGAGATCGGCGAGCAGCTTGCCGCCTTTTTGAACCAGCTTGTCCGCGAAGGGCTTCTGATCGTGCCATGAGGGAGTTTCAGATCAGCCTTGCCGGTCAGGCCATCGGCATCCGCAGCCTGTATGACGAGATTTTTCACCTTTGCAGGGACTATCTCTCTGACAGGGCGGAGCTTTCTTTCCGGGTCGAGACAAGGCCGGAGGACATCCGCTTTGAGCAGGAAAAGTCTCTGCGTGAAGCGGCTTTGGAAGGAAAGCCATCTTTTTTCTATCCCGAACCCTATCTTGAGACGCTTGCCGTCTATCGAAAGATTGCCGCCCGGATGCCGGAATACAACGCCTGGCTGATGCACGGCTCTGCTGTCGCGGTCGGGGTGGAAGCTTTTCTCTTCACCGCGCCCTCCGGCACCGGCAAGACCACCCATACCCGGCTGTGGCTGGACCAGGTGCCGGGAACCTATGTGATAAACGGAGACAAGCCGCTCCTCAGGCTCAGAGATGGCATCTGTGAAGTCTGCGGAACACCATGGTCCGGCAAGGAAGGGCTGAACCGGAATGGTATCGTCCCCTTGCGTGCCATCTGTTTTCTCTGCCGCGGGGCGGAAAACCGGATCGAAGAAATCTCCTTCCGGGAAGCCGCTCCCCTGCTTCTGCAACAAAGCTACCGTCCCCGCGATTCCCTCACAATGCAGAAAACCATGAGCCTGATCAGGGCGCTGGGAAACTGCACCCGCTTCTACCG
>CAMKEK010000113.1:0-5015 GCA_946411545.1 uncultured Clostridia bacterium | reverse complement strand
TCCACCTGAACACCGGCATGGTGATCAGCGCGGTGGAGAAGGTCAAAAAAGGCGATGCGGCCTCGGCGCTTTGGGAAGAAGGTTCCCTCTGGGTTACCCTGGTCGGCATTATCCTCTTTGCCCTGAACAAGACCGTTGCGCCGGGAATCCCCGCGATCCTTGGCAAAGCGGTTCTGATCATCGGCTGCGTGATGATTCTCTACGGAGGCACGCGCGGCGCCACCGGGTTCGGCAAGTTCACCAGTATTTTCGGTACACTTTATAATACTCTGACCGGCTGGTTCGGCGACATTCTGTCGTATTCCCGTATCATGGCCCTGATGCTGGCGGGCAGCGTCATTGCGACGGTGTTCAACACCATCGGCGGCATTGCGAACAACCTGGTCTTCTTCCTGATCATTTTCGTGATCGGGCACGCGCTGAACTTCGCGCTGAACCTTCTGGGCTGCTATGTGCACGATTTGCGTCTGCAGTGCCTGGAGTACTTCGGCAAGTTTTACAAGGACGGCGGACGGGCCTTTGCCCCCCTGGCCGTCAATCCCAAATACTATGACACCGTTGAAAACTAATCATCATTGAAACACAGGAGGAAAACAAAATGGAATTCTTATTTGCGCATTCCGGTCTTGCAATCGGTCTTTTGGGCGCCGGCCTGGCAGCGTGCCTTGCGGGTGCCGGCTCCGGTATCGGTACCGGCGTTGCCGGTCAGGCGGGTGCGGGCCTCGTGACGGAGGATCCCAGCAAGTTCGGTAAGGTCATGATTCTTCAGGTTATCCCCGGTACCCAGGGCCTCTACGGTCTGGTCGTGTTCTTCGTGGCGATCATGAACATGGGCCTGCTGGACGGCACGGCCGCGAACCTGAGCTTCGTTGACGGCTGCCGCTACTTTGCAGCCTGCATGCCCATCGGCATCGGCGGTCTCGTGACGGCCAAGTATCAGGGCAAAGTCGCCGCCGCATCGGTTAATCTGCTTGCGAAGAACCCGGATCACTGGTCCAAGGGTATGATCCTCTGCATCACGGTCGAGTTCTACGCCATTCTTTCGCTTCTGGCTTCGATGATGATGCTGCTCTTCATCTGAGCCCTCTCCGTACGGAATCTGACCGAAGGGAGGACACCATGAAGGGTACAGAAAAAATCATAGCGCACATTGAGGCGGATGCCAATGCGCAGGCCGAGGCAATCCTTGCCGAAGCCGCGGCAAAGTGCGCCGACATCAAGGCAAAATACGAGGAAGAGGCCTCCCGGCTTTACAGCGACAGGATCCGCGAAGGCGTCAAGGCCTGCCAGGATCAGGAAGACGGTGCGCTGCGCATCTCCAGAATGGAAGCGAGAAAGAGTGTTCTCGCCGTCAAGCAGGAGATGGTGGAAAAGAGCTTCGACCTCGCGCAGGAAAAGATCGTCTCGCTCCCCGAGGACCGCTATGTCGCGTTCCTGGCCGGCCTTGCAAAAAACGCCGCCGGCACCGGTGAGGAAGAAGTAATCCTCAACGAACGGGATCACGCCGCCATCGGCGGGAAGCTTATTCAGGCGATCAACGCCGAAGGCGCGCACATGACGCTTGCGGATGAAACCCGTGACATCGCCGGCGGACTGATCCTGCGCCGCGGAAGCATAGAAGCCAACTGCAGTGTGGAACTGCTGGTGGAGCTGTGCAAGGGCGAAATGGCCTCAAAGCTCGCAGACATCCTGTTCAAGTAAGCGTCCGACGAAAGGAGGACCTGTATTGGCTATCAACAAAGAGGATTATCTGTATATTTCCTCGCTGCTCCGCGCCCGGGAGCCGCGCATGCTGAGCCGGGAAAAGGCCGAGCGCATGCTCGACGCCCCGAGCTTTGAAGACGCGGCGAAAATGCTGACGGACAGCGGCTACGAGGATATGTCGCAGATGACGGTGAAACAGATCGAGACCGCGCTCGCCGATCGCCGGGCCGCGGTGTTTCATGAACTGGAATCTCTGGTTCCGAATGCGGCCGCGCTGGATCTGTTCCGCCTGAAATACGATTATCACAACGCCAAGGTGCTTATCAAGTCCGATGCCATGCATCAGAACGATGCGTCTCTGCTCTCCGCCTCCGGACGGATTGCACCGGATACGATGCAGAAGCGCTTTCAGGAGGACCGGCTCCGGGACCTTCCCGGTGAGCTCGGCAGCGCGGCCGAGGAGGCGAAGAATCTCCTTGCACGCAGCGCCAACCCGCAGCTCTCCGACTTCCTGCTGGACAAGGCGTATTTCCGTGAGATGACCGGCCTGGCAGAGGCGCTGGACAGCGATTTTGCCCGCGCTTATGTCGCGCTTCTCGCCGACAGCACCAACCTTCGCTCCACCGTCCGTATTCTTCGGATGGGGAAGGACATCGGCTATCTTCAGGAAGCGCTTGTCTCCGGCGGCAGTGTCAGCGAGGAGCGTCTCATCCAGGGCGTTGCCGGCGAAGGCCTGGCCTCCGTGTTCGGCGGAACCGCGCTTTCCAAGGCTTCACAGCTTGGAAGCGAGGCGGTGTCCGGCGGCACGCTCACGGCTTTTGAGCTTGCCTGCGACAATGCCGTTGCCGACTATCTCGCCAACGCAAAGCTCTGCTCCTTCGGCGAAGAGAGCGTCCTTGCCTATCTCGCCGGAACCGAGAACGAGCTGACCGCCGTGCGGATGATTCTGACCGGGCGCCTGGCCGGCGTTCCGTCCGATACCATCCGGGAAAGGCTGCGTGATCTGTATGCTTAAAATTGCGGTTATCGGCGGTAACGACACCGTCATCGGCTTCAAGGCCGTGGGTCTTGAGGCCTGCCCCGCGGCAAACGCCGCGGAGGCGCTGCAGGCACTGCGCAGCCTGACAAAGGAAGGCAGCGAGTATGCCATCATTTACATCGAAGAAAAGCTTGCCCAGGAGATCTCCCACGAGATCGACAAGCATAAGGACAGCCCGACCCCGGCGATCATCCTGATCCCCGGACGCGAGGGAAGCCTCGGCCTCGGAAAGAACGCACTGAACGAGGCGGTCGAACGTGCCGTCGGCATGAATATCCTGGGTGATTAAGAGAGGAAGTTTGATTAATGAGCGGAAAAATTACCAAAGTATCCGGACCGCTTGTCGTGGCGGAAGGCCTGGCAGATGCCAACGTCTCGGACGTGGTGCGTGTCGGTGCCAACCGCCTGATCGGTGAGATCCTGAATATGACAGGGGACCAGGCTTCCATCCAGGTTTATGAAGAAACCTCCGGCCTTGGCCCCGGAGCCGAAGTCGTCACCACCGGAATGCCGATGTCCGTGGAACTCGGACCCGGCATGCTGGACAACATCTATGACGGAATTCAGCGCCCGCTGCCCGAGATGCGCGCCCTGACCGGCGACAGCATCACCCGCGGCACCGATGTTCCGGCCCTGAACCGCGACAAGAAATGGGACTTTGTCGCCGTGGCGAAGCCGGGCGACAAGCTCTCCGCCGGCGATGTCGTCGGTACGGTCCAGGAGACCAGCGCCATCCTGCACAAGATCATGGTGCCCCCCGGACTGAGCGGTGAGATCAAAAGCGTCCAAAGCGGAAGCTTTACCGTCACCGATACCGTCGCGGTGCTGGTGGATGCCAAGGGCAAGGAGCATGAGCTCAGCCTGATGCAGCGCTGGCCCGTGCGTATCGCCAGACCCTATGCAAGAAAGTACGTTCCGGCCCGCCCCATGAACAGCGGCCAGCGTATCATCGACACCCTGTTCCCGCTTGCCAAGGGCGGCACGGCCGCGGTTCCCGGCCCCTTCGGCTCCGGCAAGACCGTCGTGCAGCACCAGCTGGCCAAGTGGTCCGACGTGGACATCGTCATCTACATCGGCTGCGGCGAGCGCGGCAATGAGATGACCGACGTTCTGATGGAATTCCCCGAGCTGAAAGACCCGCGCAACGGCGAGCCGCTGATGAAGCGCACGGTGCTGATTGCCAACACCTCGGACATGCCCGTTGCCGCGCGTGAAGCCTCGATCTACACCGGAATCACCATCGCCGAGTACTTCCGCGACATGGGCTATGACGTCGCGGTTCTGGCCGACTCCACCTCCCGCTGGGCCGAGGCCCTGCGTGAGATGTCCGGCCGTCTGGAAGAGATGCCCGGTGAAGAGGGCTATCCCGCGTACCTCGCCTCCCGTCTGTCTCAGTTCTATGAGCGCGCCGGCGTGGTGGAGTGCCTCGGCTCCGACGAGCGCCGCGGCTCCGTCACCGCCATCGGCGCCGTATCTCCTCCGGGCGGCGATATTTCCGAACCGGTCTCCCAGGCCACGATGCGTATCGTCAAGGTCTTCTGGGCCCTGGATTCGTCCCTGGCCTATGCCCGTCACTTCCCGGCCATCAACTGGCTGACCTCGTACTCGCTGTATGTTGACACCCTGGCCCCCTGGTATACCGAGCAGTTCGGCGAAAGCTACATGAAGAACCGTGAGCGCGCCATGCACATCCTCCAGGAAGAGGCCGAACTTCAGGAAATCGTCCGCCTCGTCGGCCAGGACGCCCTGTCCGCCGAAGACCGCCTCACCATGGAGACGGCGAAGATGATCCGTGAAGACTTCCTGCAGCAGAACGCCTTCGTGGATGAAGACGCTTATTCCTCCTATCTCAAGCAGTTCCGCCTGCTGGATATGGTGCTGAAGTATGACGTGTTCTGCCGCGATGCCCTGGCCAAGGGCGCGGACATGAACGGCCTCTTTGCCATCGACGCCCGCGAAAAGATCGGACGTGCCAAGATGGCCGATCCCAATGCCTTTACCGAGGTCTATGACGAGATCGAGAAGCAGATGAAAGCAGAGATTGAAGAAGTAATCGCAGGGGGTGAGGACGCATGATCAAAGAATACAAAACCATCAAAGAAATCGCGAGCCCTCTGATGATCGTCGAGCATGTCGAGGGCGTCACCTATGACGAACTGGGCGAGATCGAGCTCCCCAACGGTGAAATCCGCCGCTGCAAGGTTCTTGAGGTCGAAGGCGACCGCGCGGTTGTCCAGCTCTTTGAAGCCGCCCAGGGCATCAACCTGGCCGC
>CAMKEK010000112.1:0-5024 GCA_946411545.1 uncultured Clostridia bacterium | reverse complement strand
GTATTCCCGCAGCCGAGTCCGTTGCACTCCGGACATACCTTGCAGTTGAGAATGGGCTTTCTTGCGTTTTCCAGTACTTCCTGATAAGTCATGATCAACATCCTTTCTGTGCCTGTTTCCCAAACGGCAGAGATTTATGTGTTTTACCACTTGGTTCTGTCATTATACTTTATAGTACTTTTCTCACTATTTTCCTTTGAAGGAGATCCGCGATCGTGCTGCTGCCTGTGTCTGTCAGTTTTTGTATAGAGTATAGAAACCATGCAATTACAGCCACAAGTCAACTCGCCCTTATTCTCTTCTTCAGGCTTTTTTTGCGCCGGAGGGTAACTTGTTATGTTATCGGGAAAGGTATGATTCCTGCAAAAGAAAATCCTCTATGCCGATATACTGGATTCCGTTCTCATCCTGCCACGGTTTTATATAGTCTCTCACAACTACAATCTTTCTGAACGAATCCGGGATTCTGATCAGTGAGGCAATCTCCTGCGCTCTTTTATCCGGCTCTGCAACGCTCAGTGCTGACTGGATGTAGTAACGCTCATCTCCCCGGTTGACAACAAAGTCGACTTCCAACTGTTTCCGGATGTTCTTTCCCGAATCATCCCTGACATTTTGTTCTACAACTCCGACATCCACATCAAAGCCCCTCCGCATCAGGTCATTGAAGAGAACGTTTTCCATCAAATGTGTTTCCTCGAGCTGCCTGAATCCAAGTCTTGCGTTACGCAGCCCGGGGTCGGAGTAGTAATACTTGACAGGTGTCCTGATGTATTTTTTCCCTTTGACATCGTATCTCTCCGCTTTTTGGATCAGAAACGCTTCCAGGAAGAAGCCGAGGTACTTGTCAATGGTATCCGGCGCAATCTTGATCTGTCTTTCGCTGGCAAAGGTATTGGACAACCTTCTTGGATTGGTCAGCGATCCGATTCCGGACGCCAGGACATTCAGAAGCATTTCAAGGACCTCTGCATCATTCTTCACCTGGTGCCGCTCAAGCACATCCCGGATATATGTGCGGCTGAACAGATCCCGCAGATAGCGGCTTCTTTCCTCGTGAGTGTCCATTGTCCATACCAGCGGCATGCCGCCATAGGTATAGTAATCACGCCATGCTCCACGTTTGTCCCCTTGATAATGCTCATAAACTTCTGCAAAGGAGAGCGGGTTCACCCGTATCTCGTCTCCGCGATCACGAAATTGGGTCAGGATATCCGATGAGAGCATTTTCGAATTGCTTCCCGTGACATAAATGTCTGCATTGGGAAGCTTCATAAGCCCTAAAACAACATCAATGAAGCTGATCCTCTCATTCGGGTCATTCAGATATGGATTTTGGACTTCGGCTACAAACTGGATTTCATCGATAAACACATAGTATCGCTTTTTTGGATCAGGCATACGTTCCCGAACCGTTTGATCCAGTTCAAAGGGGTTACGGTATTTTGCGTTATCGATTTCGTCCAGCGCAATCCCTATGATCTGGTCTTCATCAATTCCGCTGTCCAGCAGATACTGTCGAAAAAGGGTAAACAGAAGGTAGGACTTCCCGCTCCGCCGAAGGCCCGTGATGACCTTAATGCGCCCGTTGTCCTTTTTTCGGATCAGCTGATCCATATATTGCTTTCTGGAATACTGCATCGTCCGATCCTCCGTGATTTTTTTGCGGCATCCGCATTTTTTTCATAACACATCATACCACAAGTAACTTGTACACGGCAAGCCGTATATCTGAAATTTTTGCGGATTCCGCATTTTTATCATTTATGCTCAGTCAGATCCGATGCTTCTGTTTTCTCTGATTCCCGGCACATAATCCCGCAGCAAGCTGCTGCGGTTTTTCCTTCTGCTGAGGCGTTGCGATCTGCCGGAGTTGTTTTTTTGTCGGGGTTTCCAATTCTCCAACCGCTTGTTGGAGTTTTGAAGGATGCTCTGCATCGGTATAAAACAGATCCTGTTTCTTCATAAAACAGAGAGTAAACGTCCTTCGCCGTTTCCCCCTCGAATCTCCGCGTTCCGCCGCAATCCGCTGTTGACATTCCATCCGTTTTGTTTTTTAATTATTCCTAAGCGAAGTACGCTGGTTTCAGCTTCTGTTCCATTCATTAACAGGAGGGATGACGCCCCTATGAAAGTTGTATTGGACCATCTGACCAAGAAGTTTCCAAGTCGAAATAAAAAAGGTGACACGGTCACCGCCGTCAGTGATTTCTGCTTTGAGGTTCCGGACGGCAGTCTCATCGGCCTGCTGGGCCCTTCCGGCTGCGGCAAGAGCACCGCGCTGAACCTGATCTGCGGCTTGGAGAAGCCCACCTCCGGCAGGATTTTCTTCGGTGACGACGACGTGACCAATCTCCCGCCCGAAAACCGCGGCGTCGGCCTGGTGTTTCAGAACTATGCCCTCTATCCCCACCTCACCGTCCGGCAGAACATTCTTTTCCCGCTCCAGAACCTCAAGGGCAAGGACCGCCTTTCCAAGGCTGAGATGCTGAAGAAGGCCGACGAGGCGGCAAAGCTCGTCCAGATCGAACAGCTCATGGACCGCAAGCCCAGCGAGATGTCAGGCGGCCAGCAGCAGCGCGTCGCCATCGCCCGTGCCCTGGTGAAGCTTCCCCGTGTACTTCTGCTGGACGAGCCGCTCTCCAACCTGGACGCCCGGCTTCGCCTTCAGACCCGGGAAGAGATCCGGCGGATTCAGCGGGACACCGGCATCACCACCATTTTCGTCACCCACGACCAGGAGGAGGCCATGAGCATCTCCGACCTGATCGTCGTCATGAAAGCCGGCGTCGTCCAGCAGATCGGCAAGCCCCAGGAGGTCTACGACGACCCCGCCAATCTCTTCGTGGCGAAGTTTCTCGGCACGCCGCCCATCAACGTCTTTGAAGGCCGCATCGCCGGCGGGAAGCTGTTTCTCGGCGAGGACGAGGTTCTCCGCGTCGCCGGGGTCGACGACCAGCCGGTCTGGGCGGGCGTTCGCCCCGAGGGCTTTATTCCCCAGGAGGCGGGTCCCCTCTGCTGCCGCCTCGCGGGGGTGGAGGTCATGGGCCGGGACACCAGCGTGGTCTCCTCCCATCCGGCGGCCGAGAGCGCCAGCATCCGCTCCATCATCACCGCCGAGCACCGCATCGACAAAGACGCCGAAACCGTGCGTTTTGCGCTCAAGCCCAACAAGGTCTTTCTCTTCCGCCGTGACAGCGAGGAGAGAATCCCCTTCGAGGCCGTCTGAGCCAAGAGGAGCGCAGCATGGAAAACAAGAACTGGAAGGCCTGGCTGTATCTGCTGCCGGCCATCGCGTTTCTCGGCGTGTTCATGGTCTATCCCCTCGCGGACGTGCTGGTCTACTCCTTTGAAGAGGGCTACAACTCCGCGTCCCAGACCTTTTTCGGCACCGGTCTCTATAACTACTCCTACGTTCTCCACGATCCCTACTTTCTCCAGGCGGTGAAGAACACCTTCATCCTGGTGATCATCACGGTTCCGGTCTCTACGGGCATCGCGCTGCTGATCTCGCTGGGGCTCAACTCCATCCGCCGCCTTCGCGAGCTTTATCAGACCGTCTTCTTTCTGCCCTATGTCACCAACACCCTGGCCGTCGGGCTGGTGTTCATGATTCTCTTCAAGAAGACCCCCTATTCTGACGGCATGGTGAACCTTCTGATCAACTGGTTTGGCGGAGAGAGCGTCGACTTCATCGACGGGCCCTACTGGGCGAAGATGTTCGTCATGTGCTTCTATACAGTCTGGGTGGTCATGCCCTTCAAGATCCTCATCCTGACCTCCGCCCTGGCCTCGGTGCGGCAGGACTACTACAACGCGGCGAAGATCGACGGCACTTCAAAGTGGCGCATTTTCACCCGCATCACCCTCCCGATGATTTCGCCCATGATCTTCTATCTCATCATCACCGGCTTCATCGGCGCCTTCAAGGCCTACAGCGACGAGGTTGCCCTCTTCGGCACGGACCTGAACGCGGCCGGCATGAACACCATTGTCGGCTATGTCTACGACATGCTCTACGGCGACAGCGGCGGCTATCCGTCCTATGCCTCGGCGGCCGCGCTGATTCTCTTCGCCATCGTCTTTACCATCACGGTCATCAACCTGCTCATCAGCAGGAAGAACGTCCACTACTGAGGGAGGTGCGCACATGGATTATGACGTGATCGAACAGCGCACCCGCCGCCGGGAGACGCTGCGCAAGACCCTCACCTATTTCCTTCTGAGCATCTGGGCGCTGATCGTGCTCTTCCCCTTCTACTGGATGATTCTGAGCTCTCTCAAAAGCTACAGCGCCTATAACTCCGAGTATATTCCGAAGTTCTTTACCCTCGCCCCCACGCTTCAGAACTATAAGGACGCCTTTACCGCCGTCCCGCTCTCCCGCTATTTTCTGAACACGCTGGTCTTCACTCTCGTGACCACCGCCCTCATGCTGGTGGTGATTCTCTTTGCGGCCTTCGCTTTTGCGCGGCTGGACTTTCCGGGAAAGAACGTGGTTTTCGCCCTGTTTCTCGCGCTGATGATGATTCCGAACGAGCTGGTCATCATCACGAACTTCGTCACCATCACCAACTGGGGCCTGCGCAACACCTTTACGGGCCTCATTCTCCCCTCGGTCACCTCGGTGTTCTACATCTATCTGCTGAAGGAGAACTTTGAGCAGATCCCCGACGAGCTCTACAAGGCCGCCAAGGTGGACGGGACCTCGGACCTCAAGTACCTCTTCAAGGTCATGCTCCCCATCTGCCAGCCCACCATGGTAACCATCACCATTCTGAAGATCATCGAATGCTGGAACGCCTACGTCTGGCCCCGGCTCATCACCGACGACGAAGCCTACTTCCTGGTCTCCAACGGCATTCAGGAAATCCGCGAAAACGGCTTTGGCCGGGAGAACATTCCTGCCATGATGGCCGCGGTGGTGGTGATCTCCGTGCCGCTGATCGTGCTGTTTCTGATCTTCCGCAAGAAGGTCATGGCCGGGGTTTCGAGAGGAGGGACCAAGGGATGATCCGGTTTCG
>CAMKEK010000111.1:0-5066 GCA_946411545.1 uncultured Clostridia bacterium | reverse complement strand
GTATGTTCCCCTTCATTTTTCCACATTCTCTGCATCAGGAAGCATCGGGGATTCTGCTTTGCCATGAACCAGCCATCAGCGCAGTTGTCGTAGTCCCAGCACGGTCCCGCTATGATTCTGTTGTCCTTCCCGTCTCTCTGATCCCGGAAAAAATACTGGCTATGGCAGCCGCCGTCATAGTTTTCAAAGATTTCGTCAATCAGATATCTTCTCGTCCAGGATTCCAGATCAATGAATTGCAAAGCTTCTTCCCCTTTGGATTCGTCCAGAAGCGTATCCTGAAACGCAAAGATATCATTCATCAGCAGATCACGCTCCTGCTCCGTACAGGACTCCGGTGATTTGATTCCAACTGCGGTTCCCCAATCCAGCACGAATGGCAGCAGCATCCGTTCCGAACGTCCAAGCGCATCCACTTCAAAAAGGATAACTTCCGGATCGGCCTCTACCCTGTTTTCTGCAATCTCGGCCTTTTCCGTCAGCAGATACAGCCCGACGTATATTCCGTTCAGATAAACATCGACGTGTTCACAGTTCGGTGCAAACCCGCTGTAGGAGCCGATTTCACGTGCAAAGTCATAGATCAGCTTGTTTCGGAGGTGGGACTCATCAATCACATTGGCAAGCAATGCCCATTTTTTTCCGGCCCCCATACCCAGCAGGTCTGCTGAACCGTTCAGCTTCAGATTGTACGATTTTTTCTCAAAAAACCATGTTCCGCTTCCACGGCCGCTGATTTCGTCCAGTTCCCCCCGGTAATCGGTCTTCCCCTCTGCATCCATCACACAAAGCTGTGCATACTCCCATACATTCCGCTTCGTATGAATCGTTTCTTCCGTCCCGCTCACCGTATGGATAAACATCGTCGGAAGGTTTCCGGACCGGACAAAGCGGACCACCATCGGGCTCTGATTCTGAACGGTCATCTCATATTCCGTGTCCGGGTCAAAACACCCGCAGTCCATTCCGTCCGAAAGCTCCATATCCCCGATCATCGCACGGGTCCCCTTCCTCAGGATCACCCGAAGGTCTTTGAGCTCTGCATACGACGGCAGGAAAACAAAGGCCTGCCCGTCATCGTTCGACCACCAGGAAATGATTTCTTCTTTGTCTCCCGCAGGAATACGGAATGCGATACCGGTTTGCCCGTACGACTCTGTCGGTTTCATCCGTGTCTCTGCAAAAACGCATATGGCGGCTGTCAGAATCAGCAGCAGGGTCATGATCGCACATGGAATATATTTCTTCAAATCAGTTTCCTCATCTGCGAGTAGTTTCTGTTCCCGCCCTTCTCTGTTTTTCCCTTACTGCATCAGCAGTTTTTTGAGACCGGGAATCCGATTCATCAGCAGCGTCAGCAGATAACTCGCTGCCAGCACAACCAGGCAGGTCACAAGTCGCTCTCCAAACGAGAACACCTCAAAGTGTTTGTCGATGATCCAGATAAAAATCTTATGAATTACAAAAATCCCAAACGTGTTTCTCCCGATTCCCAGCAGGAGCTTCGAAAGCGGTCTCCCGCTGGCCTGATAGGGCAGTGCAAGAGCAAACATGCTGACAATAAACGCAGCGGTAAACACAGATTCATAGTTAAACGAAGGATCATACATGCTGCCCTGCCTCGCGCTCATATAATAGGCAAAAGCATAGGAAACCACCCAGGCCGCAAGACCTGTCAGGATCATCACATTTCTTTTTTTCAGGAAGCCGTCGAGGTCATGACTGATCATCCCACCCAGGCAGAAGTAGAACAGGAACCATCCTCCGATCTCCGTCCGGAAACGCCTGCACAGTCCAATGAACTGGTCCAGCACTTCGGTATCCATATCGAAATGAATTGCATTCCGGATCATTTCCAGGCAGCTCACCCCGAGCACCAGAATGCTCAGTGCCACGAAGAAGAACCGGAAGCTTTGAAAGTCTTCCTGATAGGACTTCCAAAGCAGCGGATAAATCAGATAGACGCTGATCAGTCCTTCCATAAACCAGAGGACCCCGGCGTAGTTTCCGGTCCCGTCCCCGGTTTCAAACACATAGATACAGAACTGTTTCAGAGTCAGTCCCTCGCCCGCGATAACTCTTGCCAGAACAACCAAAATGGAAGCCCAGATAAAAAACAGCAGAATCATGGTCAGGGTCTTCCGAATGTGTGCTTTCAGATCAAAGCTTCGCTTTTTCAGCATCAGGAAGCCGTTGATTGCCACAAAATAGGGAACCGGCTGCATAATGATGCGCAGCGCAAACTGGACTTTGCGGAAAACGCTTCCTTCCACTCCGTTCATATAAAAATGCAGCAGCGGCACATGGAGGGCAATCACCATCAGGATTGCGATGCATTTCAGCAAATCGATGCCGTCGTAGCGTTTTTTTGTCACGGTCTTGTCCTCGAATTCTCTTATTTTTTTACCGTTTTTCCTGCCAACATTGCCCAGGGCAGATAAGGCAGAAGCGGATACTGATACCTGCAGTAATATCCGTTACAGGGAGATGCAAAGCAGATCAGCATCACGACGAACAGCGGCACTGCCAGCATCAGATGCTCCTTCTTTCCGGAATAAATCAGCCAGAAAGCCCAGATCAGCAGGAACCATGTTGCCATGCCCGGCATGTTGAACAGTCGGAATGGGTAGGTTTCAAAGATCTTCTCCCTGACCGTTTCAAGTCCGCGTCGACAGCTGTCAAGCGCCTCCGGATAGCGGAAGTCCGACCCAATCTTCGCATTCACACGGTCAAAGCAGGTCTCGCTCCAGTCATAGGAACACTGCATGAAAATGCAGCCCGGATAAACATATTCAAAATAGTTGTTGATAAATGCATTGACATAGGTCGCAGGATATTTTAGCCCCATCCTGGCCCAAAGATGCAGATACCGGCTCAAGGTCTCATGATCAACCTGTTCCGGGAACCGAAACTTGATATAATCCACCAAAGACGGATCATAAGTTTCGCCCATCTCTTCGATGGAGTCAAAATAGAACAAATCCAGAATCTCGCTCTTTTCCTCTTCCGTCAGGCTGTCACCAAGGTACTTCGTACAGCGGGCCGTCTGCTGCAGTGGGATGCTCAGCATTTCCTTGATACTGCCTTTTTCAATCCCTGCCGCAGGGTAGATCACCTGATTAAATAAGAAGTGCAGTCCCAGAACGGCAATCAGGAAAACAGGCATTCCTTTTCGAAGCTTCCGGCTGAAGAGCAGGTAAACCGCAAAAGAGAGGAGCAGGACATAAAAGCCGTCTTTTCGAAAGCAGAGGATTCCCACTGCAGATAATGCGAGCTGAATCGTGTTCTTCCTCGTCCAGCCCTCCCGCTGCACGCAGAAAACGGATGCTCCGAAGAGAAGCAGGCATGCGGCATACCAGACATCTTTGGTAATGACGAACATGCAGTTGGAGATTCGCGGACCGAGCACATACCAGACTTCCAGCGCCAGGGCCCATTTCCACGAACGTCCCGCTTTTTGGATCAGGACCTGAATGCTGTATGCCATTACGGCCAGAAAGAACAGTGTCTGTATCAGCGCGGATAGAAACGCCCCGGCATTCCAAGAGGACAGAAGATCTTTTCCCGCCCTGAGCACGCCGCAGAGGAACAGGGTATACGGCACCGGGTGATGGGTTGTAAGGGGTGAAGCCCCGAATCCCTGTGGAATGATCGTCTGGCAGTCCCCCATAAACAGGGCCGGATAAGATACAATCATATACGGAAGATATCCGATCAGAAGGGTGCAGAATGCCGTTGGAAAGGGTCGTCTAGTCAGCAGCCCCGCATAGCCGTGTTTTTCTCCTTCGATCCGTTCAGCAGCTCTGCCCTGTCGCTCCTTCAGCCAGCGAAACAGCCCGCTCAGTGCTGTATGAAAGATCAGTGTGTAGCCGCAAAAGGCTCCCGCTGCTTTCAGCAGACTCCCCTTTGAAGCATAGAGCCTCTCCGGAGTGGAGTCCATCGCAAAGCAGAACCCTATTACCGAAAATACCGCGAATAATACAGCCAGGATCATGCAGCAGAAAGTCCTGCGCCTGTCTTTTTCCGCGGAGGCTTTTCCAAAGCCCCAGGCACACACCGCCGCCCACAGAGCGGCGCTTCCGACGGTTTCGGCGATGCCGCTTCCTTTAAATGCGGAAACCGCCAGGGAGCCTGCAGTGCCCAGCAATCCGCCCATAACCGCGTTGAGGGATGGAGGGTATATTCGCAGTTTCTTTTGCTTGTTCATCATTTCATCAATCCCTCCACGGCCGTCTCATGCTTTCAGTTTTCCACGGGCAGGATACGCCACAGCTGTTTTTCGTCCCCTTCTTTCAAAGGCCGGAGTATCGGTCTCCCGTTCTCCAGAGTAAGCGCACCTTTTTCCGTGATGAGTACACTTCCGCCGCTTTGCTCCATGATGTCAAATTT
The DNA here is from genome assembly GCA_946411545.1 of uncultured Clostridia bacterium. Classification (GTDB taxonomy): domain Bacteria; phylum Bacillota; class Clostridia; order Oscillospirales; family Oscillospiraceae; genus Limivicinus. Next base: position 677 of record CAMKEK010000111.1, on the reverse strand, counting down.
GCACTCGTTCTCCGCTTCCGGTTCTGCCATGATCAGGCTTCCGTCCGCGGACCAGCCCATTGCCAGATTGTTTTCCGCACAGAGCAGGACATTTTTCCCGTCATCCCGGGTATACACCACCCAAGTCTGCGGCACATCTCCCGTCAAAATCTGTTCATCGCTTCTGGAGAGGGCAATTTCGGATTCCCCTGCCTTTTCAATCACAACATACCGCGGATCCAGATCGTAGAAATAAATCGTGGCGCCAGTGCACGGATAATGTTCACCCAGGAAATGCAGTGTATAGGGAATATTCTCATAGGCAAAGTTCTTGCGGCTGTAGCTCCCCGCCCCCTCAACACGATAGATCTCCTCAAAAGACTCCGGGATCGCGCGGTAGATTTCCGCTTCATCCGGATACTGATCGCTCGCCTCAAGGAAGCGCCCGCTGTATGCTCCGCTGGTAACGAAATATTGCTTCGTCGCGTACGGTTCATTCACATAAGCCTTGCCGTCTGTCATGTGGAACGCATAGTAACGGTATCCCGCCGCGCCGTTGGGCGACAGCGGTGTATACCCTTCAAACAGGGAATTTGCCGTGTTCACTCCGTGCTCCATGCAGTAGCGCAGGGAGACGCTGCGTGTGTCTTCTGCCAGCTTGTTTTTGGTCAGCCCTGCTGAGGAGAGAAGCAGATTGA
>CAMKEK010000110.1:0-5086 GCA_946411545.1 uncultured Clostridia bacterium | reverse complement strand
TATGTTATGCCGATTCTTCCGTGAGATAAGTCGGCCACATTCCGTTTTCATCTTCCAGAATCGGATCTTCACCAAACAGCACTGCCATCATTTCATAGGTCAGTCTCTGATGCTGCAGGATTTTGTCCAGGGATTCTTCCACAGGATATCGCCTCCTTTTTATGTCTGCGCCTGTGTATCTCATGTTATGTAAACGCCAGGGACATCATAATACCGCTGTCCACCGAAAAAAGCAACAAAGAAACAAAAACAATTATTAACAACATTGTTTAAAATAGACAACAATTTACTTTTTTCCTTTTCAGTCTTCTGTTTCAACGGGATCCTCAGAGGGATGCGCCCGGAGCCCGCCATAAAAAAAACATGCGCCGGCAGGCAGATTTGCATACCGGCGCATGGGGATTATTCTTCTCTTTACTTTTGTTTTTAATGATTCAGCTGTTCGCGAATGACCTCTCCGACGATCCGCATACCGCGGTCGATCTCTTCATCCGTTCCATTGGAAAAGTTCAGGCGCAGATGGGGTACGTTCCGCTCATACTCATAGAAGGGATCTCCGGCGCAGACGGCAATTCCCCTCTCTACGGAAGCGCGCTGGATCTCGACGCCCCGGAGTCCTTCCGGCAGCGTGACCCAAAGGAACATCCCGCCCTCCGGTTTTGTGCAGCTGCATCCCTCCGGGAAATACTTTTCGATGCAGGCAATCATGTGTTCCGCCTTCTGCTTATAGAGCAGGCGGGCCTTTTCCAGATGCTCGTCCAGGTCATTGTCCTTCAAATACTGATACAGGACCATCTGGCCGAACATGTTGGTATGAAGATCCATGGTGGCCTTGTAGGTGAGCATCTTGTCCAGGATCTCTCTCTGCTTGCAGACGATCCAGCCCACACGCATGCCCGGCGAGACAATTTTCGAGAAAGTACCCAGCAGGCAGCACTGCTCGCCCAAATACCAAGCGAAGCTGTGTCCCGCTTCCCCGCTGAAGCGCAGATCACCGTAGGGATTGTCCTCCAGTACGATGACATTGCTGTTGCGGAACACGGCAGCGGCTTTTTCCCGGACTTCTTCGGAATAGGTCAGTCCGGTCGGATTCTGGAAGTTCGGGATCAGATACATAAACTGCGGCTTCTTCTCCCGGATCGCGGTCTCCAGCTGCTTTACATCGATCCCGTCTTCATGCAGTTTGATGGGAACGACCTCGGGATCATAAAGATGGAAGGTCTGCAGCGCCGCAAGATAGGTCGGGTTCTCCACCAGCACGCTGTCCCCCGGATCAAGCATAACCGAGGAGAAAAGATCCAGGGCCTGCTGAGAGCCGTTGGTGATGATGATTTCCGACGGGTCCACGGTGAGATCCATTTTCTTGTAGCGATCGGCAATGAACTGACGCAGCGGCAGATAGCCCTGAGTTCCGCTGTACTGCAGCGCCATCACGCCGTTTTCCTTCAGCACTTTGTCCGCCGCGGCGTTCATCGCTTTTACCGGGAAAGACTCGGCGTTGGGGTTGCCGCCTGCAAAGGTAACGATATTGGGGTCCGCATTCGCCTTGAGGATGCTTGCGAGAAATTCCGACTGAAAGTCGGGTTTGCTTCTTTTGGATAGTTTAACGTTCATAGACATGTCCCTTTCTTTACCTGCCATTCAGAAAAACCTCGGAAATTATATCAGCGCCTGACAAAGACGTCAAGCGCTGTCGTTCAAAATATGAAAGCTTTTCTCATGCAGCCCGCTTACTCAACCAGGAAATCATAAGCCGTCTGGCGGAAGCGGAAGATGTTCGGCTGGGTACAGTCGGCGATCGTGCCAACGGCATCGATGTCCATCGGCTTGTCCAGATAGACGTGGATCTTCACCGCGCCGAAGTCGGGATAGGCAAAGGAACCGACCTCCGTCCATTCGTCCCCGGATTTGACATAGATGATCCGGTCGCCAAGAATGCTGTTCCAGTTCGATGTGTTCTCCGCGATGATCTGGTACTCCAGGGTAAAGCCGCGGCAGTTTTTCACCTCTTCAGAGAGTACGGAATAATTCTGCTGGGTCGTAAGCCAGCTTTTTTTGGACCAGTCAACCGTGATATCCTTCCTGGTCGTGTATTCCCCGTCCGGTTCTTTCCCGACCGTATAGATGCTGCCGGGGAATTCATCCAGAAGCCGGATGCTCTGGATCCATCCGGCATACAGCTGGTTGTCATTGCCGCGATAGATCATACAGGACATATTGTTCTCTTCCGCCACGACCGTCGCCTCTACGCCTTCATAGATGTAGGGCATGACCTGCCGTCCGGTTTTCAGCTGGGAGATCCGCTCGACCCGCAGGCAGGGAGCTTTGAATGCCTTCCTCGCATAGCCGGTTTTCCACTCCTTCAGGTAGCTCTCTTCCTTCGGAAGCACAAGGTATTCCGGGAAACGGGTCTCCTGAATGGCGGCCAGCCCTCTCTCCGCCGCCTCACGCTGGGCTGTCTCTTCCGCGGCGGGGTCTGCCGCGGCCGCATTGTCCGCCTCCGCAAAAGCTGACACCGTGAACACCGCTGCCGTCAGAAGGCAGAGTACCATTAAAACCCAGATAAATTTTTTCATGTTTTCTTCCCCGCCATTCGATTGATCTTGATTCCGCCGCATGCCCTGCTCTGCTACGAAGGGTTCCTGTTGACGATTTTACTATACAGGATTTTATCTTCATTTTCAAGATTATCCTCTGTCCGATGACAGGAAATCTCAGACGCTCCGCAGGCGATACTTCCGGCGTTTGTATTCCGCCAATCCCGCCGCATCGTTTCTTCCGCGTTATTATGTCAATCTGTCCAAAAAATGTTTGTAATTTTTGTACAATATTGACTCTTGCAATTTGTTTGATTTTAGTATATTCTATACACAGCTAAGGAAGTTATAAAACTTCAGGTTCATTCAAAAAGTGGGATTGAATGAACGGCCGCTGAGATCTGAATCCGAAACACTCCACAATCAGGTTGATCCCACCTAACGGGAATTGCGCGAGCCGCAGATGTTGTGTGAAAGAGATGCTTCTGAAGTAAGATAAAGCGGTAATCTGCAGAAAGAGAGGTTAAACGATGTTAGATACCAAGAATTTAAAGAAGTAAGTCCTGATTGTGTCTCAACTGTCAGGACTTACTTCTTTTTTATCATGATTTGTGCTGCCTGCCGCAGGGCAGGTTTTTTGTTTTTTTGGAGCTCTTTTGGGTTCAGTAGACCGGATAGATGATCGTGCCGGATCCCTGGACCGGCTCCGGCTCATTGGCCGGCGTATCCATGCCGGCCGTCAAAACATCCTGAACCGACTGGCGGAAGGCAAACACATCGGGCTTGCTGCAGGCCGGAATGACCGCCACCGCCATCAGATCCGTCGGGGCAGTCAGATTCACGGTAACCAAAATAGCCTGGATCTTCGGGTAATCAAAGCTTCCCGCTAAGATCCAGCCGCTCCCGTCATTGATATAGACCGCGCGAGGCCCCAGAACCTCTTCCGTCTTCGCACCGTTGCGTGCGGTCACCTGATAGTTCAGCCCAAACTGTTTACAGGCGTGAACCGGATTCGTGAGAAGCGTGTATTTCTGTCTGGTGCCCACAAAATAATCCCGTGCCCAGGAAAGAACCGGATCCTCCTCGGTGTTCCCGATTCCCTGGTAAACGTTTCCGATTGCGGCGACGGCTCCGGGAAACCACATGGTCAGATAGTTCCGGTGCACCCAGCCGGCATGCAGTCTGTAAGTCTCATCCCGGTAAACGATGCAGGTAAGCCCGGTATCCCCCACCGTCTGTTCGGCAACCGCCGTCACTCTCTGGCCTTCGTAAGCAAAAGGCATCAGCTTATTCTTATCGCGCTTGAGTCCCTGATACACATAGATGCTGTGGTCCCCCGGTGCGTCTACATACATCTCTACAGGCTGGATATAGGCGTGGAGGTTCGGCATATCGATGGTATTCTGGTCACCGGTGGAGAGCACCAGGTCAAGGCCCGGCTGCCCGCTGCCCGCGGAGCCGATGACCACCGTATTGCCTCCGTTTCCTTTGATCTGGTTATTGATCCGGACATCCGCAAAGGCCTGACCGGAGATCCCGGTCACCAGCAGGATCAGGACCAGCAGGACGGAGATGAGTTGAGGGAGGCCGGTTTGATTCCGAACAAACGTGTTTCTTCTCATCGTTTCACCTTTCCTTCATTGTATCCACCACTCCGGCGTGAGTTCGCCAAGTGTCATGATCCGCTCCGTCGGATAATCCATCATGATCTCGATGCCCTTATAACGCTCCGGCATCAGCTGCACCATCAGTTCCCGGCATGCGCCGCAGGGTGCCCCGCTGGAGCCGTCAGGCAGGATCGCAACAACCTTCCTGATCTCCTGTTCACCGTTGGTGATCATGTTGAAAATGGCGTTCCGCTCCGCACATATTCCCAGTGTGGAGCAGGTATCAATGCAGACGCCGGTGTAAATTCTGCCCGTACCGGAAAGAACAGCGGCGGAGACCTCGCCGCAGGTAACGTAATCGGATATCCGGCGTTCCTTTCGCACATCTGCCGCTGCGGCATACAGTCTGTCCCACTCCCACTGACTTTTCGTGATGCTGCTGACATGCCCGGTGCGCTTTTCATGCATCAGGGGGACATCCACGCCCTCTGACTTCCGCTGGTAGCGAAATCCGCACTTTTCCTGTACGCGCTTTGATTTCGTATTGCCCTCATAATAGCCGACCCAAACCTTCGTCATGCCGATGTCCTCAAAGGCGTGGCGGAGTATTTCTTTTACCGCCTCCGGCATGATCCCCTGGCCCCAGAAAGGCTTTCCAAGCCAGTATCCCAGCTCACATTCATCGTCGCGGTCGGTCATATCGGTATGGCCGCACAGCTTCAGCTCTATCGCTCCGATGGCTTTTCCATCTGTTTTCCGGCAGATGGCATAGGCCTCTTTGCCATGAAAAACGTTTCGGATCACATCCCGGCTTTCCTCAATACTCCGATGCGGCGGCCATCCGGCAATCGGTCCGACGTCCGGGTCTTTGGCATATTCATATAAGTTCGCCGCGTCACTGTCCTCCCAGCGGCGCAGAACAAGTCTTTCCGTCTCAAGCAT
>CAMKEK010000109.1:0-5108 GCA_946411545.1 uncultured Clostridia bacterium | reverse complement strand
TCGTCGTAGTCGATATCGCCCACGTCCAGTGTGTCGGAGTCGAAGCGGATTCTCAGCTTCTCCTTCCCCTCTTCGTCGATCAGGACCGTGGTCTCGGTGCCGCTGTCGATGCGCACGCTTGTGGTCTCATAGCCGCGCCACCAGACATTCCGATCCGTCACCAGGAAGATGCTGGCATCGGTGCCGCCCTCGAACCAGCAGCGGCTGTAGTCCAGTGCGACCCGGTCGATCTCGGTAAAGGCCGAGAGCGGGTATCTTCCCTTCTTTGTGGGGGCCCGGGGCGCGCTCGTTTTTACCACGCCGTCGACCTCGGAGGTCACCGTGATATCGCCGCGGATGGCCTTGCGCGGCTCATGCCTGCGCTGGGCAAGGATCAGCAGACCCAGGAGCGCCAGCACCAGGATTGCAAGCAAGATCACCACCGTGTTGATGACCCGCAGGCGGACCGTCACGTTGCAGGCAAGGCCCTCCGCGTCCTCCGCCCGGATGTCCAGCGTTCCGCCCAGAAGACGGAAGTTTCCAAGCTTCACGTTCAGGCTGCCGGAGGGCGTCATGGTGTACTCGCCGCCCTCTTCAAAGTCCCGGGTTACCGCCGTGTAGCTCAGCGTGTCCCCTTCCGGATCCGTCACCACCGTGTTCAGGTTCAGGCGGTAGCTCCCCCCGGACATGGGCCAGATCAGGACGAACTCCGACACGTCCCGCGTACTCGGCGCCGGGGCCGTGTTGGGCTTCGGCGTGGGCACGGGGGTCGGGGTCGGCACGGGCGTCGCTTCCGGCTCCTCGGGCGCGGCAAAGCGGATGGGGCCAAGGCGCTCGGACTGCTTTTCGAGGGAATTGCCGGTCACGACCGCTTCAAAGGTATAGGTCCCCTCCTCGAAGCGCGACCTGACCTCAAAGCCGTTGTTTCCGATGTACATCGGCAGGCGCAGCGTCTCGGTTTCGTTCCCGTCATACGCGACGAGGTCCGCCGCAAAGCCCAGATAGTCTTCATAGTCCCCGGCTTCCACATCCCCCGCCGAGAGGCGGGCGTTGAAGGTCACCGGTTCCACCGGGTCAAGCTCGTCGCCCTCCCGGTTCATGTACAGCGTCACCGTGAGATTGGTGTTGTAGATCACGTCGATCCGGATCCGGTCGCCGGAGATTCCACGGGTCTGCAGGGACCATTTACCGGGAATGATGTCCATGAGCTTGATCGCCGTGAAGGTCTCGTACTGCTGCAGATCCGCCTCATACGGGTTTCCGTCGGGCGTTCTGAGGCTGGCCTCCGTTGCGTTTCCCTGGATCACGACGTTGACCTCTTCGACGCCGAAGCCCGGCACCTCAAACGGAGTCTCCAGCACGCCCTCCGGCGGGAACACGCCGTCGGTCAGCGTGACGGTGGAGCTTCGGTAGATCAGTTCGTAAAAGACCTCGAACACCCGGTTCAGGTCCTCGGCTCTGCGCACCTCGGTGAAAACGCCGCCGGTCTCGCCGGAGATGCGCTCCATCTCCGAGCTGTCGGCCGTGCCGTTGCCGTTGAGGCAGATGCTGTAGATGGGGACCTCGGCTTCCGCGGCACGCCGGATCGCCTCGTCCCGCACATCGGCCGCCTCTTTGGTCATGGCGTCGGTGTACATGGCGGTGTTTCCGTCGCTGAGCAGGATGATCACCGAAGGAATCTCCGGGTTTCCCTTCTCCTGCAGGCGGTCCAGCGCGGTGTCAAGTCCCGCGCCGATGTTGGTCCAGCCGCCCGGCGCCGGTACATTGCGAAGCGTCTGGACAACGACATCCTTTTCCTCCGGTCCGGTCACCGGCTGCGGCCCGATCTCCCGGTCGACGCCGGTGGAGAAGACGACGCCGCCGAGGGAGTTTCCCTCATTCGGCAGCAGGTTATTGAAGAGCCGGATCGCCTCATAGCGGTAGCCGCGTGCGTCGGACTCGTTCATCGAAACGCTTGCATCCAGGACCAGCTCCACGTTATAGCGGTTTGCCGTGCTCGACGGGATCGGCTTGGTCGGCAGCGCCGGCGCCTCCGCGGCCGCGCACATCGGCGCCAGCAGCGTCAGAATCAGAAGCAGCACCGGCAGCACTGTCAGTCGTCTTTTTCTCATGTCCCCGCCTCCTTTCCGGTACGGAAACATTGTATCATGCTTTCCGTCCCCGTGCAAGAGGGCTGGAAATGTGTGAACAGTTATGTTATAATGTGAAACAATATGATAATAAAATGAGCGATTATGCGTACCTGAAGATCTCGACAAATGTCTGCCGCGGCGCGGCAGACAGATTTTGGAGGTAGCCGGATGAACAAAGAAAGAACTCTGCAGAAACACCTCTCGCCGGCGGTCGCCTGGGCCTTTGCCGTCGGCACCGCCATCGGCTGGGGCTCGCTGGTGGTGACCGCCAACACCTATCTTGCCCAGGCCGGCCCCATGGGAAGCGTCCTGGGCCTGGTGCTCGGCGCGCTGATCATGGTTGTCATCGCCGTCAACTACGCGTATCTGATGCGGGCCTTCCCGGAGGCGGGTGGCGCCTATGCCTATACGCGGGAAGCCTTCGGCTACGACTTTGCCTTCCTGACGGCCTGGTTCCTGGCGATGACCTATCTTGCGGTCCTGTGGGCCAACGTCACGTCGCTGCCCCTGTACGGGCGAATCTTCATGGGCGGGCTGTTCCGTGTCGGGAAGCTCTATACCATCTTCGGGTATGAGGTGTACCTGGGTGAGGTGCTGCTGTCCATGGCGGCGCTGCTGGTGACGGGCTACCTCTGCATCCGGCACGAGAAGCTTGTCGATGTCCTCATGATCGCGCTTGCCCTCCTCTTCACGGTCGGAATCGCGGCCTGCTTCATCGGGGCGTTCGCAGGCGGAGGCCGTGAGCTCAAGCCGCTCTATCTTCCGGACAGTGCGGAGCTGTCTCAGATTGTGAAGATCGCCGTCATCTCGCCCTGGGCCTTCATCGGCTTTGAAAGCATCTCCCACGGCGTCGAGGAATTCCGCTTTGACCACCGGAGGATCCCGCGGCTGATGCTTGTGGTCGTGGTGATGACGCTGGTGCTTTACGTGATGGTGACGCTGCTGTCGGTGACGGCCTATCCCGAGCGCTACGACAGCTGGCTCGCCTACATCCGGGACCTGAACAACCTCGAGGGCCTTGAGGCGCTGCCGGCCTTCTATGCCGCGAACCGCTTCCTCGGCAGCTTCGGCGTCTGGGCGCTGATGCTGTCGCTGCTGGGTCTGGTCATCACCAGTCTCATCGGAAACACCTTTGCCCTGAGCCGTCTGTTCTTCGCGCTGGGTCGGGACAACGTCCTGCCGAAGAAGCTTGCCGAGCTCAACGACCGGCATGTTCCGGCCAATGCCGTGGGCCTGGTCATCGCCGTCTCGTTTCTGATCCCGCTGATCGGCAGAACCGCCATCGGATGGATCGTGGACGTCACAACCATCGGCGCCACGCTGATCTACGCCCTGGTCTCCGCCGCCGCGGCGAAGCTGGCCAAGCAGGACGGGAACCGGGCGATTCGCTTTGCGGGAACGCTCGGCCTCGGGTTCATGCTCGCCTTTGGCGCGTACATTCTGCTTCCCAACCTTCTGCTCAGAAGCTCCATGGCGCGCGAGACCTACTTCCTGTTCATCGCGTGGAGCGTGCTGGGCTTCCTGTTCTTCCGCTACATTCTCCGGATCGACACGGAAAGACGTTTCGGCAACTCCCTCATCGTCTGGGTGGCTCTGCAGGCTCTGGTGCTGTTTGTCTCCCTGATCTGGATGCGCCAGTCCATGATCGTCTCCAACGACACCTTGCTGGACAACATCCACACCTACTATGAAGAGCACGACGACCTGGACGGGCAGAGAACCGAAGATGAGCGCTATGTGGAGCTGCAGCTGGAGTCGGCCAAGGAAGAAGATGCCCGCACGATGGTGATCGCGGTCGGAATGGTCAGCTTCACCCTGTTCATCATGCTGACCAACCACCTCTATATGAACCGGCGGGCCAAAGAGAGCGATCACCTTGCGAATATCGACCCCATGACCGGCGTCAAGAGCAAGCTTGCCTTCCTCAACAGCGAGAAAAAATTCGACGAGGCCATCGCCAACGGCAGCGTGGAGAAATTCGCCGTGGCGGTCTGCGATGTCAACGGCCTGAAGAAGATCAACGATACCCTCGGCCACAAGGCCGGCGATGAATATATCCGCAGCGCCAGCAGACTGGTCTGCGACATTTTCCAGCACAGCCCGGTATTCCGGGTAGGCGGAGACGAGTTCGTGGTGATTCTCACCGGGAGAGACTATCTCATCCGCAAAGAGCTGCTTCTGACCCTCCATGACCGCTCGGTGGCGAACATCAGCAAGGAGGGCGCCGTGGTAGTCTCAGGCGGGTTCTCCTCCTACAAGCCCGGGGAAGACCGCAGCTTCCACGAGGTCTTCGAGCGGGCGGACACGCTCATGTATGAGGAAAAGCAGCTTCTGAAGGGGCTGGGCTCGGTCACCAGGGATGACAGCGAAGCCGAAGCGCATCCGGCGGTCCCGCTGAAGCAGGACGGCGCGGACGTGCTGTCGCTGAGCCGGCATGTGCTGATCGTGGAGGACGAAGTGCCCAACCAGATGATGCTTGGCATGATGCTGGAAGCGGAGGGGTATGAGCTTCTCTATGCCGACGACGGCGTGGAGGCGCTGGAACAGCTCAAGCTGCACCATGACGACCTGGCCATTGTTCTTCTGGATCTGCAGATGCCAAAGATGACCGGCATGGACGTCCTTCGGGTCATGAAGGAGGAGGAAGAGTTCCGGAAGATTCCGGTCATTATCCTCACCGCGGACCAGAGCGCGGAGGTGGAATGCCTCAAGATCGGCGCCATGGACTTCATCCCCAAGCCCTATCCGAGTCCGGAGATCGTCCAGGCGAGGGTGCGGCGCTGCATCGACCTTGCCGAGAAGCAGGACATCATCCAGTCCACCGAGCGCGACAGCCTGACGAGGCTCTACAACGTGGACTACTTCATGAACTATGTCCGGATGTACGATCAGCATTACGCCGACATGTCCATGGACGCCATGGTGATCGACGTGAACAGTTTCCACATGATCAACGAGCGCTACGGCCGGCAGCACGGCGACCGGGTACTCAGCCGC
>CAMKEK010000108.1:0-5163 GCA_946411545.1 uncultured Clostridia bacterium | reverse complement strand
CGCAGTCGGCAAACTTCTGGCGGAGCTTCGTCATATATACGTCCACCGTGCGGGGACCGGAGCCGGTCTCCCCGTCCCAGAACTCGTCCATGAGCTGGCTGCGGGTGAAGGCCTTCTTGGGGTAGCTCAGCAGCTTATACAGCAGATTGAATTCCCGCACGGTCAGCGGGATCTCCTCGCCGTTCAAAACCGCGCTTCTCTCGTCCGCATCCAGCACCAGGCTCCCTACCTCCAGCTTGTGACTGGTGGCGATGCCCGCACGCCGAAGCAGGGCTTCCACATGCAGCAGCAGCTCTTCCAGGTCGATGGGCTTGACCATATAGTCGTCGATGCCCATGCGGAAGCCCCGCTGTTTGGCGGCAAAATCATCCCGCGCAGTCATGAACAGGATGGGAATATTCTTGTCCGTTCCACGGATCGTGCGGGCAAACTCAAAACCGTCGATCTCCGGCATCATAATGTCTGAGATGATGAGATCGAATACCGTCCCGCCGTACATGGCATCATAGGCCTCATTGGCGCTGAGACAGCCCAAGGCGTCATATCCGTTTTGATTCAGGAAGGAACATACGGCGCGGTTGAGTTCACGGTCGTCCTCGACAACTAACAGCTTGAACATAGTTGGCCCTCCAACAAGAGTTTTCGGCGGAAGTATAGCATGCTGATGTTAAAGATATGTTAAAGTCTGGCGCGTATTTTCAAAAAATGCAAAAAATCTCAGCAAAAAACCGAGCCGCGGAGAGTTGCTTGCACTTTCCGCGGCTCAGACTGTTTTACGGCCACCCGTTCATTCGGGCGCCGGTTTTGTTTTCCTTTTCCGTTTCTTCGTTACGGATTCTGCTTTTGCTCCGTTTTCCGGGGACTATTCCCCGTCTTCGTAGTCATATTCCTTTGCCACGCAGGTGCGATAGATCAGTCTCACCGTCAGGTACAGCAGCAGAAGCGACCCTCCCTGCCAGAGATAGCAGCGGACATACTGGGCCGTGCGCTGCACCTTGTATTCGCCGAAGTAGCCCGCTCCCACAAAGCAGGCCAGGAAGACCAGCATCGCCAGGAAATGATACCAGCTCCATCCGTTGGTTTTGACGGAGATGCGCATATACCGGATGAAATACAGCAGGAAGCACACCGCCGTAAAGATCTGCGTGATGGAGATAAACGACGCGTAGGGATTCAGCCTTTTGATCAGGAAGAAGTGCATCAGCGCCGAGTCATACCGCGTCGAGTCCGCGATGAACTCCACCACCCCCAGCAGGATGAGAAACAGCCACATCACGTTCCCCTCGTTGCGCCAGCCGTCCCAGAGGGGTTCCGAGCGGTGGCGGAAGAAGAATCCGCAGAGAATCACCGTGATCACCAGCAGCGCAAGAAACTCCAGGAAGAAGGTTGCGAGCCGGTATTCCACGTTCCCCGCCGCGTCGGTCCAGGAGATGGCGAAGGGGAGCTGCTGATAAACCTTGTCCGTGATAACGATTCTTCCGCGGCAGTTGGTGTTGAACAGCGAGCTCAGGCGGATCAGGGCCAGGCACAGCGCCAGTCCCGGCGCCGCCGCGCTCAGCAGTTCTCCGGCCGTCGGGGTCAGGCGGATCAGCTTCACAAGCAATGCCGCAAACACCGCGCCCAGAATGATTCCCTGTACACAGTATCCGCCGGTGCTGTAATCCGTCATCGCCTCCAGCAGCGAGCCGTACTGTTCAATGTGGCTGTACCAGTGGATCAGCCGGGCGAGCAGCACGCTCAGCACGGTGGCAATCGGGAACCAGACCCAGACCGCGGTATTGTGGCGGTGGTCCATCGGATACAGCGCCAGGGTCAGGCAGAGACCGGCCGCGATGCCGAGGCAGATGATGATTGCGCTCCAGTAGATCGTCAGGCTGCCCGTGAAAACAGCTATTTCATTCATGGCGTTCCTCCCGATTCCGGAATGGCGGTGGCAAAGTACATGATGTCGCTGACTTCCCGTTCTCCGCCGAAGTCGATGTAGTTGAACGGGGCTCCGCGCCACACGATCTCGCTGGTCTGGCCGCCGTCCAGGCAGTAAGCCTGCTGCAGTCCGCGCTCATACATCCGCTCGCCGAAGGTGTTGACCGTCCAGCGGGCTTCTCTCTGCGCGGAATGGTTCAGAGACATGTAGAAATAATGCAGATGGTCCTTCTGTCCGATGCCCGCGCGGGAATAGCCGCGGTCGATCTCGCCGGCCGGGTACCAGTCGCAGGGGGTGAGGGCCCCGTTTTCCACCAGGATGGGTCCGAAGGCGATGGAGAAGAGGATGTGGTTCTCCTCAATAAAGGCCCGCATCTGATCCGGCGTCGCTTCCTGCAGCCGGTGCCAGAAGAGGAAGTCGCCCTCCTCGGTGACAAACATCGTGTCCGTGCAGTTGTATTTCTTGTACATGCCGGTATAGGTGTCTTCCGAGAAGCGATACAGCTCCCGGTCATACACCACGATGCCGAAGTCGCGGAACATGTAGAAGTCCGCGTTCATGGCCACGACGGAATTGACGCTGGCCGCAATCGACGTGGCAAAGAGCTTTCTCGGCGAGCCGAAGGTGTCGTCCACCAGCTTGCGGCGGAACTGGCTCGCGTCGGCCACCTTGACCTCACAGCAGGTGACGGTGTTGCCGTCAATGAGTTCCTTCCAGATGATTGTCAGGATCGTCTCGTCATAATAGTACTGGATGTTCGTGTTCGGCTCAAAGTTCAGGTTCGGATTGAAAATCACGTCCTGCCCTTCCAGCAGGCCGGAATCTCTCGCAAGCTGAATCACGTCCATCACGGTTGCCGCGTTCTCCGGTGTGACGCTGCCAAAGCCGGACTCCTGGGGTCTCGGCGCCACGGTCTCGCCCTCGGGAATGGTATAGTGCTTCGGAATGTAGGCGATGTCGCTCAGGGCGTTGGCCTTGGCGTTGTTGAGTCCCGTGTCCAGCCGCGATACCAGATTGGTGTTGCCGAGGCTTCGGGCGGATTCCGTCGTCTTGCTGGTATCCGGGTGCACGTTCTGCAGGGTCCAGGCCAGCACGCCGAGGGAAATCACCATAAAGATCAGGCTCAGCATCCCGAACCCGAGCTTTTTTCCGAAGCTCTCTTTCTTCGGTTTTTTCCGCCGTTTTTTCTTCGGCTCCTCCGCTTCCTCGTCCTGTGCCGCGGCTTCCCGCCGGCTTTCGGTCTCCCGGCGAACCCGCCGGCCTTCGGTTTTTTCCGGCTTCGGGGCTTTGAACACCCGTGTCAGCTGCGCATCGGGATCCTCCGCGCTTTCTTCGGGCGGTTCCGCGTCGTCGCTGCGGGCGGTTTGCGCGTCGTTCTCTTCCGGAACCACGTTGTCTTCGGCATAGGGAAGTCCGGCTGCCGGCTCCGTGAATTCTTCTTCCGTCAGGATGTCCTCTTCCTCAGGCAGAGCCGTTTCTATGTTATCCTCTGCGTATTCCGCCAGAATTTCTTCCAGGTCGTATTCTCTCATACCGCTTCGGCTCCTCCTTCCCTCAGTTCTCTCCGCCGATCAGGGCGGTCATCAGGCTGCGGTCCGTGACAATTTTCCACGTCCCGTCCATGTACTTCAGCTGGATCAGCAGCTGGGTATCCGAGCAGAGCGCGTCTGTATTCTGAAGCGCCCGGTTCAGCGCCTCTCTGTAAATCGCATCCGTGAAGCTGGTCAGATAGCCCCCGTTTCCGTCGTAAACCTCGGACGCGGGCATGGCCGTCACCATTTCCTCCAGGATTCCGTTCACCTGCTGCTGTACGGCGTTTTCCGTCATCCGCAGGTTCAGCGCCCGCAGGACGACCCGCTGGCTGGCCTCCAGGCCGGTAACGGTGCTGCCCCCGCTGAGGGTATAGCTGTAGCTGCCGCGAAGCGCGTCATACATTGCCTTCGCTTCCGCGCTCTCCGGCTCGTTCTCCAGGCCGAGGCTGGCATAGTCGCTCAGGCAGGCATAGGCCTCCGGATAGTTTCGGGCCTGAACGCTGTCAAAGAACCTGGTGACCGTTTCCACGGGGTCTGCGTCGGGCCGGTTATAGATGCTGCCGTACATCATGGCAAAAAAGCATGCGAATCCCGCCATACCGGCAAACAGAACAGCCAGGATCAGCCAGAACAGCCGAAATCTTCCTCTCAAGCCGCTCCCTCCTTATTCATCCAGCTTCAGCACCGCGAGGAAGGCCTCCGTCGGAATCTGAACGGTTCCGAGCTGGCGCATCTTCTTTTTGCCTTCCTTCTGCTTTTCCAGAAGCTTCTTCTTTCGTGTGATATCGCCGCCGTAGCACTTGGCCAGGACGTCCTTGCGCAGGGCCTTGACGGTCTCGCGGGCAATGATCTTTCCGCCGATGGCCGCCTGGATCGGAATCTCGAACAGCTGGCGGGGAATGTTCTCCTTCAGCTTCTCACAGAGCTTCCGGGCGCGGGGGTAGGCCTTCTCGCGATGCGCGATGAAGCTGAGCGCATCCACCTGGTCCCCGTTCAAGAGCATATCCACCTTCACAAGGTCGGACTGCTTGTACTCGGAAAATTCATAGTCCAGCGAGGCATAGCCCTTGGTCCGCGCCTTCAGGGTGTCAAAGAAGTCATAGATGATCTCGTTGAGCGGCATCTCATAGTGCAGCTCCACCAGGCGGGTGTCGAGATACTGCATGTTCTTATACTCGCCGCGGCGGTCCTGGCAGAGGGGCATGATGTTTCCGACAAACTCGTTCGGCGTGATGATGGACACCTTGACATAGGGCTCATAGGCCTCTGCGATGGATGCCGTCTCGGGGTAGTTGTGGGGGTTATCCACCATGACGGTGCTTCCGTCGGTCTTGATGACCTTATAGATGACCGAGGGCAGCGTGGTCACAAGCTCCAAGTTGAACTCGCGCTCCAGCCGCTCCTGAATGATCTCCATGTGCAGCATCCCGAGGAAGCCGCAGCGGAACCCGAAGCCCAGGGCCACGGAGCTCTCCGGCTCATAGGAGAGCGAGGCGTCGTTGAGCTTCAGCTTCTCCAGCGCGTCGCGCAGGTCCGGGTACTTCGACCCGTCTTCGGTGTAGATGCCGCAGTAGACCATCGGCCGTGCCGGGCGGTAGCCGGGCAGCGGCTCCGCCGTCGGGCGCAGGGCCTCCGTGACGGTGTCGCCCACGCGGGTGTCCGCCACGTTCTTGATGCTGGCCGTGAAATAGCCGACATCGCCCGCCT
>CAMKEK010000107.1:0-5191 GCA_946411545.1 uncultured Clostridia bacterium | reverse complement strand
GCCTGCATGAGTTCGCCAATCGGATTTGTATTCTCCATCTGATATACTTCCTTTCCTTTATGACAATCCTGAAATATCTTTCTGATCCGTTTGACGGATTTCTCCGTCTGTCAGGGCTTTTCCGCTTCCCCGGCCGCCGTATCCCCGGCTGTATCTCCCTCCGGTTCGGGCAGCGAAGGCACTTCTCCGGTCTCCGTCGTTTTCGACGCATCCGTGTTTTCCGGAAGCTCCGTCTGTTTCGGTTCCTCCGAAGTGTCCGCCGGCTGTTCCTGCTGCTTCTTCAGGGCTTCCTGTTCCTGCTGCTTCCGCAGGGCTTCCTGTTCCGCGGCTTTCTGCGCTTCCAGCTCCGCCTGATAGCGCGCGGCATCCTCCGGATGTTCTGCCAGCCACTTGTTCAGCGCCTGCTCCTCTTCCTTCTTCTCGCGCTTTACCCGCTTCTTGCTGCGAAGCAGGATCATCAGCGCTCCGGCGCCGATTCGAAGTCCGGTGCCGACAATTTGGCCGATTCGAATGGTCAGGGTCAGGCCAAATTCAAAAAACATGCGATCGCTGACAAAGTCGATATCTGTCCATACACTGCTGTCCCGACAGTGGAAGCGTTCGGTGCAGATCGGAGCAAGCTGGGACAGACCCGCATTCACAACCGAAAACGTCCTCGCCACCAGATAAGGGTCGCAGCCCGCTGCGGTCCAGTGCAGGACAAAGCGCTCCACTTTGAACTTTCTGCCGAAGCGCCCGAAGCCTTTCAGCACGACCTTCAAAAGGTCGATGATTTCTTCGGCATTCAGCGACAGCGAGCGTTCCTTTTTCTGCTTTTTGGGTTTTTCTTCCTTCGGCTGGGTTTCTGGCTTTGGTTCTTCCTTCGGTTTCTCCTCTTTCGGCTTGCCCTTTTTTCGGGGGATCAGTTGAAACTTGATGCCGGCCGCTTTCGCAGAAACGCGGATAACCTCGTCCTCATATCGCAGGTCCGCCCCGATCGGGATCAGCATGATCAAGGTGATCAGTCCGACCAATACCCCGAGAATAATCCACCCGATCATATCGCATCACGCTCCTGTGTTCTTCGTCTCGGTATCATCGAAAAACGTCTGCTGTTCGCTGTCCTGTTCCTGTATTTTGGCAATGCTCTTTCTCAGCTGTTCGGTTCCCTCGCTTCCCTGTACCTCCGGAAGCGGAGGAAGCTGCTGCAGCGTCTCGATCCCCATCACTCTCAGGAAGGCATCCGTCGTCGCATAGAGTGTCGGCCGGCCCGGTGCTTCCAGCTTTCCGCAAGCCTCAATCAGGCCGCGGTCCTGCAGTGCCGAAACGGTATAGCTGCTGTCCACCCCACGCATTTTTTCAATCACCGCGCGGGTTACCGGCTGATAGTAGGCAACGATCGCCAGTGTTTCCAGCGCCGACTGCGACAGCATCGGCGGCTTGCGCTGTTCCAGGGTTTTCACGATCAGCTGTGCATATTCCGGCGCGGAACAAAGCTGCAGCTTGTTGTCCATCCGCAGCAGGCGGATTCCTCTCCCGCCGCGGTCGTATTCATCAGACAGTTCTTTTGCTGCCTGTAAAACCTCATCCTGCTCCACCGCAAACACAAGCGAAAGCCTTCCAACCGGTACGCTTTCTCCGGCGGCAAACAGCACCGCTTCCAGAGCGGCCTTTAAATCCGTCATGATTCTTCCTCAAAACTCTCCAATACCTTTTCAATTTCGGTGTCAGAACCGGAAAAATGGAGTATGACCTGCTCTTCGACCCGTTCAAAGGTCAGATTGCCGGATCGGCAGAGCTCCAGCACCGCCACAAAGGTTGCAACGACTTCGGAACTTGTGTTGCATCTTCCGTAAAGTCCGGCCAGCGACTGCGGCCCTTTACGCAGCCGGTTGATGATTTCCAGTCCCTTGTCCCTGACGCTGTAGACGATCCGGCGCGGCATGGCGGCAAACAGACGCCGCTCCGATTCGGGATTTGAGGCCGTACCGCGGCTCCAGATTCCGAGCATCGCTTTGAGCAGGTCCACCGGCTCATGGTGATAGGCATATTCCCTCTTCGTGGTCGGCATAGGCTCCGGCGGCTTTGTCATATAAAGGAAGCCCTTTTCGGAAGCGGACTTCAGCTGCGGAAGCACCAGCGCCATCGCCGCAAAGCGGTCTCTCGCCTGCAGCTGTTCCAGAGACTGCATCAGCAGCTCCAGTTCGCTGACCTCTTCTTCGGTGGTCAGAAGCGTTCTGGTCTTCAGATAGAGCAGATGCGCCGCCATCTGGACAAATTCACTGGCAATTTCCAGATCCAGGCTCTGCATCCGATCCAGATATTCCAGATACTGATCCAGAATATCGGAAACACTCAGGTCCCGTATCTCGATTTTATTCTTCTGAAGGAGCATCAGGATCAGACTCAGCGGGCCTTCAAAATCCTGCATACTGTCCTTCTCCCGGACAATCCCCTCCAGGCGAAAACTTGGATTTTCCATTCAAACCTTATCCATTCATCAGATGAAATGCTGCCTGTGCGATCGGAAACAGCAAACCGAAGACATCTCGGATCAGCCGGCTGAGCGGGCGGCCGAGGACGCCGGTCCATACCAGCGCAATCAGCGCGATGGAGCCGTAGCGTTCATATCGCATCAGCTTCCAGTATGCGGAATCGGACAGGGCGGAAAACAGGATTTTGGACCCGTCCAGAGGCGGAACCGGAATCAGGTTGAAGATACAGAATCCGAGACTGATATATGCGGTCAATTCCAGCAGCTCCAGTATCTTCTTTCCTGCTTCACTGCCCGAGAGCGGCGTCAGAAGAGCGCCGTACAGAAACAGGAAAACAAGCGTGATCAGAAGATTGCACCCGGGGCCGGCCAATGCGGTTACCGCCATCCCTCTCTTCGGGTTTTTGAAATTCATCATGTTGACCGGGACGGGTTTCGCCCAGCCGAACCGGAAGACCAGCATCATCACTAAGCCCATGGGATCAAGATGCTTCAGGGGGTTCAGGGTGAGCCTTCCGGCCCGTTTTGCGGTGTCGTCACCGAGGCGGTACGCAACAAGCCCGTGAGAGAGCTCATGGAGGGTAATGCAGACCAGTGAAGGAATGACGCCCAGCAGGATGCTGAGCAGATATGTGAAATCAAACCCCTCCCAGATCGAGCGCAGTGCGTCCACCGTCTTCCCCCTTTTCCGTTTCGATTCGCTATTTAAATATAATACCAAATCTCATACCGGAATACAAGATAGAATTCACATATAAGCAAGAAAAGAGCCGCAAAATGCAGCTCTTTTCTCTATGATTTCCTCTGTTCAGAACTTTCCGCTGTGTCCGGAGAAGCCCCCGGAATTTACGGTCGTACCGCCGTGGAAAGAGGAATCCCTGTTTTCCGTCCGGATTACGGTCCTCGAAACCGTCCGGTTGAGAAACACGTCCCGTTTCAGACTGAAGTGGATGCCGCCCGGAACAATATACTCGTCCGCCCGGCTCTGCGGCTTCACCGGTTTCATCCGCCGTCTCATGCCTTCACAGGCGCCGAAGCTTACCAGCAGAGGAACCCCGATGATGATGCCAGTGCTGAGCTCCGAGGGGATGCCGCTTCTGCTGTCCATCTGCACATCCACCGGGTTTCCTTCCGCGGCGCGGGCAAGCAGCTGTTCACAGCCGCTGATATAATCCGCAAAGCCAGCGTTCCAGTCATTCCGGCGGAAGTCATCCAGAAAACCGTTTTCCAGTACTTCTTTTCCGTAATCCGTGAATGCGTAATGAGCGTCGCTTCCGTAAGCGATCAGGCAGTAGTCTCTCTCCGCCATGCTCAGCACCAGCAGGATTCCGTTGCGGTTCTGCCCGAGCCCCATCCGATAACGGTTATAGAAGTCTTCCGAGAAGCTCCGAATACTGCTGTAGCTGCCGTAATCCCGAAAGTCCTGCAGCGTGACGACATAAACGCCGCAGCCGTAGCGCTCCGAAACGCTCTCTGCCGCGGATTCCAGCTTCTGCCACTGGTCCGACGATGTCAGCCCCGCAGTGTCTGACACATAATACGGCAGTTCCTGCATGGATTCCGCCATGGCCGAAGCACCTGACAGCATCATGATGGCCAGAAGCAGAATCAGCGTGAGGGAAAACAATTTCTTCATGTCAGCCCTCCTCACATGAACTTCAGCAGCACGGTCAGTACCGCGGCCAGGGGCAGCGCAATTCCCGCAAACCAGCCGAAATATCGCCCCATCGAAACCGGAAGATCCCCGATAAACTTTCCTGTCTGTCCGTTCATGGCAAAAATGAAGTTCTGGTTTTTCCAGCGTGTACTCAGCATCCAGACCGGCAGCAGCGCATACGAAGTCCTCTCACGGTGAATGTGAACCTCTCTCTGTTTCGGGATGACGGAAGAATAGCCCGAAACCGTGGAGTCCATGATTTCCAGCGCCGTTTGGGAACCGCGTTTCTGAACCCGTTCAAAGCTTTCTCTGTCGTCCACATCATAGATGTCCGCCATAAACCCGGGCATATAAGCCGTCGAAAAGGGTTTTAACTCCGAATAATCAAAGGGTTCAATGGAATCCATCAGTTCATCCGGCATCTTTTTGGACCCGTCGGCGGGAATCCTCGTAAAGCGGACGGTCCCGGCCCGGCGGACGTCAAAGTACTCCGTTGTCGTGATCAGTTCGTTTCCGTGTGTTACCGAGTTCACCCTGGTTGCCTGATAACTGGTATCCGCAACGGCTGTCTCATCAAAGAGCCAGAACGGGACGTAGACGCCCTTGATCTCTTCCAGATGATTCTCCGACGAGAACTCTTTTGGCAGCAGCTTCTTGCCCCGGTAATAGTTTTTCAGGGATGCAACAGCCTGTTCTTTTGAAAGCTTGAACGGCAGGATATAGTCCGGGCGAAGCATACCGTGAAACTGTCCCGGGACGATGGAGGGATTCCCGCAATAGGGGCAGCTGCCGGCCGCCGTCGTGGCGTCAAAAACCAGCTGTGCCCCGCAGGAGGGGCAGTTATAGATCTTCATTCCCTCCTGTTCCGCGTCCCAGAACTGTTCTTCCGCATTTTCGTCCGATTCCTGCATCTGGGCGGCAGCCGCGGCTGTTTCGTCGATTGCCGCCTGTTCCGCCTGTTCCAGCTTGTCCTTGTAGATTTTTTCGATTTCTGCAGTGGTAAAGCTGCTTCCGCAGTAATCGCACTGCAGCTTTCCGCTGGCGCCGTCATAGCGCAGCGG
>CAMKEK010000106.1:0-5251 GCA_946411545.1 uncultured Clostridia bacterium | reverse complement strand
ATCACCGCCGTCGTGATCAGCAGCGCCAGAATCACCGCACCGATCAGCAGGTTTCTGTGCAGCTTCCGGAGATGGGACTTCGCTTTCCGGTCTGTGAGGCTCCCCAGCTCTTCCAGGTTGTCCCGGATTCCTTCCAGTCTGTCAAGATATTCCGTCTCGGCCGCCGGAAGATTCATGGTCCCGCAGTATGGGCAGCTGGCGCTGTCCGCCGGGTATTCCGCCCCGCAGCTCCGACACAGAACCGTCCGATAGGATGTTTTTTCCGATGGGCTCTGCTCTCTGTCCATCCCCAGCGTCCTCCTTTCCCCGGTCAGAACAAATACAATCCCCGATGTCTTAAGACGCCGTTGAGAAAGGTCTCAACGGCGTCTCTGGTCCGAGTGACAGGGATCGAACCTGCGGCCTCATGGTCCCAAACCACGCGCGCTACCAGCTGCGCTACACCCGGATTTGCCTGTGTATTATACCGCAGAACCATCTGTTCTGCAAGAGGAACTTTTCCCGGAATCACAACTGACTCCGGGAAAAGAATTGCACGAAATATTTATGTTTCTGCTTCGGCGGGTCTGCGTCTTACGAGGACTCGGTCCACGCGCCTGCCGTCCATGGAGAGTACGGTAATCTCGACATCTCCATACCGGAAGGACTCGCCGGGTTCGGGAAATCTTCCGCCGAAGGATTCAATCGTCCAGCCGCCCAGGGTATCACTGTCCGCTTCAAAGTCATTCTCCGGAAGGTTCATCAGTTCCAGGAACTCCGTTACGGGCATGTCGCCGTCCAGCTCCAGCTCATCGTCGGAGCGCCGGACAATTTCGTCCTCCACGGTGTCGGTCTCGTCCCAGATATCGCCGACAATCTGCTCAATGACATCCTCCATGGTCAGAACGCCCAGCGTACCGCCGTATTCGTCACAGACAATGGCAAGATGCTGCTTCGCCCGTCGAAACTGCGCCATGACATCGGGCAGCTTCATGGTCTTGTACACATAGCAGGGTTCCATCAGCAGGGGCCGGATCTCACGCTGTCCGTCTGCCACCGCTTTCAGGAAGTGATTGAGATACAGGACGCCGATCACATGGTCGATGCTGTCCTCATAAACCGGCAGACGGGAAAACGAAGACTGTTCCACCTGGCTCAGGATCTCGTCCCAGTCGTCGTCAATGTCGATCGCTTCCACGTCCACGCGGGCGGTCATCGCCTCAAAGGCCGAGATCTCGGAAAAGTCGATCGCCGCCTGAACCAGTTCGGAGCGGTCCTCATCCAGGACCTCTTCGTCCTCCGCCGTTTCGATCAGGCTCTGCAGCTCCTCCACGGCCTCGTCTTCCCCCGACTCCTCCGGCTTCATCCAGAAGGTCAGAAGATGCACCAGTCCGACCACCAGCAGAATCAGGGGCTTCAGAAGGATCATAAGGATGCGGACCGGCCATGCATGCCGCTCGGAGACCCGGTTTGCGTTCTGCTTCGCCGTAATCTTCGGGATGGTCTCCCCGAAGATGATGATCAGCAGCGTCAGGATCAGGGTTGCCGCCCAGGTCATCTTATCGCTTCCGGTCAGCAGGATTACCAGCACCGAAGCGAGGGAAGATGCCGCGATGTTCACAAGATTGTTGCCGATGAGAATCGCGCTGAGCGCATCGTCAAAGTGGCGGATAATCGTGAGGGCGATCTTTGCCCGCCGCGAGCCATCTTCCGCCGCGTTCTCCAGTCGGAGCTCGTTGCAGGAAGAATAGGCCATTTCAGAGGCGGAGAAGAAATTGGAAAGGCAGATGCAAAGCGCAATTCCCGCGATCACCATAGATACCGTCATGTGTGATCGCCCCCTTCCGCCGTCTCGGGAGTCCGGACCACTTTCAGCTTCAGGATGCGGTTATGCTCCATCTCGGTCACCGTCACGGTCAGTTCGTGGTAGCGAAAACTGTCTCCCGGTGTGGGGATCGAATCGAACATCTGGTAGGCCCACTCGCCGAGGCGGGTATCCACCAGCTCGTCGTTGTCTTCGGGGTCTTCATAATTCAGATGCTCAAACACGTCCGTGACGCTTTCATCGGCATCCGCGATACAGGCGTTCTCGGAGAGGTCCGTGACGGTTTCTTCCACCACGTCATCCTCGTCCCAGATTTCGCCGAAGATCTCTTCGACGATGTCCTCAACGGTCACGATCCCAAGCGTTCCGCCGAAGTTGTCGGTCACCACCGCCATATTGATTCTCTGTTTCGACATCATCGGAAGAAGCTCGGCAAGCTCTGTGCTCTGGTGGACGAAAAACGCCTCGTCCAGGAGGGTTCGCAGTTCCGGAGCTTTCCCCTGGCGGAGATATTCCTTGATATATTTGCGGATCTGGAGGATTCCGATGATGCGGTCGATGCTTCCCTCGTAAACGGGAAGACGGCTGTGATTCTGGGCCTTGATGCTGGCAAGAATCTCTTCCCCGTCCGCTTCCACGTTGAGCGCGGCCACATCCATACGCGGTGTCAGGACACTCTCGACCGTCAGATCGCCGAACTGCAGCGCGGAGGAAATCAGTTCGCCCTGCTCTTCATCCAGGCTTCCCTCTTCGGTCATGTCTTCGATGATGTCATAGAGCTCGTCTTCCGTCACCGAGAGTTCCGGTTCGCTTTTTTTCATCTTCGCCGCTTTCTCTCCCAGCCAGGACAGCGCCGCAGAGAGCGGATAAAAAAGCGTCATAAAAAAGCGAAGACTCCCGGAGCAGGCCTTGGCCAGACGCTCCGGAAACTTTTTCGCAATGCTCTTCGGCAGCATTTCGGCCGCGAAGAAGACCACCAGGGTCGTAAGGATCGTACTGACCGTGACCACGGACAGTCCCCAGCGCCGTGTCACCACCATGGTGACCAGCGACGAGAGGAAGATATGACACAGATTCGTCCCGATCAGCAGCGTGCTGATCGCCCGTTCAAAGTGGTCCAGAATATACAGAGCCTGCTTCGCGCCGGATTCATTGCGCTCGACCGCGGCTTTGATCCGGTTGCGGGAACAGGCGGCAAACGCCGTTTCGGCAACGGCGAAATAAAACGCGCCAAATAATAACAGAGCAGAAATTATGATTGGCAATCGACTGCCATCATCCATTTCGGATACCCATCTCCTTTACAGCATAAATTAACGTGTATCATATCATATTCGCCGTCCGGCGTCAATCGGTCTCTTTTTCGGGCAGTCTGATTTCCCGCAGTGCCGCGGAGACCGTCTCAAAGTGAGACCCCTTGGAGGCTTTCACCAGGATGCAGTCCCCTTCCTTCAGGAGTTCCGGCAGGGCGGCGATCAGCTCGTCGCGGCTTTCGAAGTGATGTCCCCGCTCCCCCGCGGCCCGGCTCATCTCTCGGGCGCAGTTCCCGCTGGTCAGGACGAGGTCGATTCCCTTCTCCAGAGCGTAGCTTCCGACCTCATAATGCATTTTCAGGGTGTTTTCTCCGAGCTCCAGCATGTCGCCCAAAATGCAGATATGCCGCCTGGCGGGCATGCGGATCAGATTGTCAATCCCGTTGCAGACCGAATCCGGGTTGGCGTTGTAGCTGTCGTCCACAACCGTAAGCCCGGCGCAGCGGAAGGTCTCGCCCCTTCTGCCGACATTGTGAAAGGCCGCGATTCCGTCCGCGATCTCCCGGTCATCGAGGCCGAGAAGCATTCCCACCGCCGCCGCCGCAAGCGCCGCATAGACATAATGCTGTCCAAAGGCAGGAATCCGCACCGGAATCCGTCTCAGACCGCAGACGATGTCACAGGTCTGCTCTTCTCCGGTTTCCAGGTTCTCCGCCCGAACGTCACAGTGCGCGCCGAAGCCGTAGGTGATTTTTCTCTGACGGCACTGCAGCGCACGAAGCTTTTCGTCGTCTCCGTTGACAACCACCGGAGCCGTTTCGGGCATCGTCTCCAGCATCTCGGTCTTCGCCCGGAGCACCCCGTCCAGGTCATGAAGAAACTCAAGATGGGCATGCCCGATGGTGGTATAGACGGCAAGGGTCGGCCGGACCATTCGGGCCAGGCGGCGCATCTCGCCGAATTCCGAAATTCCCATTTCGATCACGGCCGCTTCGTGCTCGCTTCCGAGTTTCGACAGCATCATGGGAACTCCGTAGCGGTTGTTCAGGTTTCCTTCTGTCTTGAGGGTGCGGAAACGCTGCTCCAGGACCGCGGAGATCATTTCCTTTGCCGTGGTCTTGCCCACGCTTCCGGTGATGCCGACAACCGGCAGGTCAAAATCGCCGCGGTATCCGGCGGTGATCTGCTCCAGTGCCGTCAGCACATCGTCCACGACGATCACCGGACGGGTCTCCCCCTCGGGCACCCGCTCACCGATGCAGCAGGCAGCGCCGCGTTCAAACGCGGCCGGGATAAAGTCATGCCCGTCCACACGCTCTCCCCGAAAGGCCGCAAACAGGTCTCCTTTCTCAAGGGCACGGGTGTCAATCACGATTTTTCCGATTTCGGTCTCCGGGTCGCCGGTTCCGCAAAGCTGTCCGCCGCAGAGCGCGGCGGCACGTCTGATGGTCATATGTTCCATTTGTAATCCTCTGTTATGATAGATGCTCCGGATTTGCCGGTTTCAGTCCCTGTTCCGGGACAGAACAGCATAAAAATAGCACATTCGGGGCAGAAATACAATTCTTTCTTTTGTTTTGCACAATTTGTGAACGTTCCGCGCGATGTCTTGTAAATTTCTCTCTTCCATGATAAAATAGATTGTTTTCAAGCATACCGGATTCGGTATTGCAATTCACCGGAAGGCGGTGTAAAACAATCAAAAAGTTCAAAGTCTATTCCCATATGTTTTTTGAGCGGGCGGATATCTTTCTTCTGGTCATGTGTTTGATCTGTTCCCTGTTCGGGATCTACATGGTGCGGATCGCCACCATTGCCATGGAGGCCTCCGGCTGGGTGGACAGCTCAGTCAAGTGCGTTATCGTCCAGGTCTTCTCGCTCATTCTGGGGCTCATTGCGTTTGTGCTGCTTACGTTTATCGACGCGGACCTCCTGGCGGAGCAGTGGAAGCTGCTCTGCGCCATCAACCTTGTGTTGCTGGTCGCGCTGGTTCTCTTCGGCTCGGACAGCGGCACCGGCAACAACAGCTGGATCCGTTTCGCCGGTATCGGCATTCAGCCCTCCGAGATCATCAAGGTCATCTATATCGTCGTCTCGGCGAAGCACATGACCTGGCTGAAGGAATACCACGATATCAACTCCTTCATGTCCGTCGTGCAGATGGCCGGCCACTTTGTCATTCTGTTCGGTCTGA
>CAMKEK010000105.1:0-5266 GCA_946411545.1 uncultured Clostridia bacterium | reverse complement strand
ATCGTCCTGGTGGAGATAAGCGGGATCGAACCGCTGACCTCTTGAATGCCATTCAAGCGCTCTCCCAGCTGAGCTATACCCCCGTGAACAAGCGATACTATAGCAGAAACCGAACTGAATGTCAAGCATTTTTTGTCTGACAGACAATCTTTTTTTCCGTGTTCTCCCGGTCGTTGAAGACCCCCTCGTTCCGGGAACGGATCAGACACACGATAAACGCAAGAGGAATCTGATAGACGCTGTTGAATTCATCGTGTGTCTTTCCGTCCCTTTTTATTGCTTGGAAACTGTGCTCCCGCAGCCGGGCATAAGTACGGCAGATTTCCTTAAACTGATTTTCCCATTGTGTATGCCAGCTCCAGTGCGGGGTGCGCCGGATTCTCTCCTGCTTCGGTAACGCCGCCCATGAATACGGTTCCGGCGAGCTTTGCGCGCTCAAAGCATTCGATCCAGCCCTCAACGCCGTTCACGGCCCGCTGGGGCACGGTCTCCTCGCTCTCGGCGGCGGCCGTGAGCAGATACACATCGCGGAACGCATAGTCGCTGGGGAACAGCGGATTCAGGCGGTCCAGCAGGGTCTTGAGCTGGCCGGACATTTCGTAGTAATAGATCGGCGTGGCAAAGACCAGCACGTCGGCCTCCAGTGCCTTCTGGCAGATTGCGTCCGCGTCATCGCGGATCACGCAGCGCTGTTTTTCCTGACATACAAAGCAGCCGCGGCAGAAATTCACAGTCTTGCCGCGCAGGGAGATCAATTCCGCCTCATGTCCCGCTTCCTGGGCGCCCCTGGCAAAAGCCTTTGCCAGCGCTTCGGAATTGCTTTTTAAACGGGGACTCGTCGATACGATCAGTATTTTTTTCATGTCTTCCTCCTGTTATTCCAAAGTCAGCGTGATCGTAACGTCGCCGCTTCCCAGCAGCGCGTTCAGCTCCGACGCCGACTTGTCCACAATTCTCCCAAGCCTGGTATAGGCCCAGGAGTTAGAGCCGTAGAAAACCACGAGCTGGTTTCCGGAATAGAGAACGATATCGCCGGCTTGCGTTGTCGTCTGGCTGTCCTCACGGGGCAGGCTCTTGCCGATGGATCCGACCTGTTCAAACCCGCCATACATGGACATTTGAATGCGCAGGCCGTCCTGCGCAAGCTCCTTCAGCGCTTCCACCGATTCGTTATCTTCCCACGCGACTTCTACATCCGTCTCGCCGATCTTCATTTGCATCGTTTCCACTTCCTCGCTTTCTGTGCTGCCGTCCTGGGGCTGTTCGGTTACAGGCGCTTCTTCTATCGCGGCCGCTTCTGAATGCTGCGTCGGTTCCGGCACGGGTGTTGCCTGACTTTGGGTACTGCCGCAGCCGCTGCAAAGGGCAGCCATTATGATGATAAGAAGCATGGAGCGTGCTGGTTTCACGGTTGAATCATCCTTTCGTGGCTGCATAGTTTCAGTACCAATCGTGCTTTTCGCCCCGATCCAGGGCGGACATGGCCTCCATCTCAGCCGCGGTCAGTTCGAAGCCGAACAGATCCAGGTTTTCCTTGATATGCTCCGGATTGCCTGAACCCGGGATCACCACGACACCGCGCTGCAGATCCCAGCGCAAAATCACCTGTGCGGCGGTTACCCCATGCGCGCCGGCAATGGAGCTGATGGTATCGTCATTCAGCAGTTCGGCCGTATAGCCGCGCCCGCCCAGGGGATACCAGCACTGGACGACAATCCCCTTCTCCTGAATGAACGGTACAACATCCTTCTCCTGATAATAAGGATGGATTTCATTCTGCACCAGCGCAGGCGTGATCGAAACCTGGGGCAGAAACGAGCTCAGTTCTTTTACGTACCAGTTGGAAAGACCCAGAGAGTGGATTTTGCCCTCCTCCACATAGCGCTCCATGGCCTTGTAAGCCTTCACATCATCCGTGCCCGGATGGTGCAGCAGCATCATATCGATATAGCCGATATCCAGCTTTTCCAGCGCCATGTCGATGGCTGCCTCCGGATCGTGAAACTGGTTAGGGTAAATCTTGGTGATCACAAAGATTTCCTCTCTTGCGATCCCGTACTCCTCCATGGCCTGACGCACGCCCTCTCCAACGGCGTCCTCGTTTCCGTACATGTATGCCGTGTCGATCAGGCGCCCGCCGTTTTGAAGAAGTGTCTTGACAGAATTGACGCAGGTATCATAATCCAGCGCATAGGTGCCGAGTCCGAGAATCGGCATTTCATAACCGCTGTTGAGCAGCACTGTTTTCGTTTCAAAATCAAACTTTCCGATCATCTCTGCTTCTTCCTTCTCTCTTCCGGAACTTCCATCGCCGGCAGCCTGCGCTGCCTCCGTCTGCCATGCCGCGCCGCAGAAAGTGAGGCAGAGCATCAGCAGTGCAGCCGGCAGAATTCTATGTATGATTTTTTTCCATTTCATGTGCTGCCTCCTTCATCTGTTTCGGGTTTCACGGATCAGCCCGGCCGGCCGACCATCTCGCTATTCTCCCGCGTTTCTTACGTTTAGAGAATACCATATCGCAAAGCTGTATGCAAATAGCTATAACGAATATCGTGATATTCTAAATCCGCATATCAGGAAGCGCACCACGGTACTTCCTACACTCCGATCTTTCTTGCGATCGCACCATAGGGAAGTATGCTCGGCAGAGAGCCGGACAGCTCAAGGTGTTGTCTCCTCATGGCGCATCAGCTTTCCCCCAAAAAGCCGGATAAGCAAGCAGGTGTCTCAGCCCGACATGAACGAACGGTTGGCGAAACTCCAGTGTAATTGGCCTGCATGGATTGTACGGCTCTGTAATCTGAATTGTTACCATAGTCACTTCTGCGGCGCAAGCGTGTGTTTTACGCTGAGGTACGCATCTCAAGTGCTTTCATATTGCAATTGACAGCTTCAACGCATTTCTTCCTTATCATAAACACTGGCGCTTGCCACGACTATAGCGTTTATGATATGATTAGAACCAAGGATGAAATAATAATCAAAAGAACGCTTTCAATCAATCAGGAAAAGTGAACAACTTATAAAAGGACAGGGACTTATGAAAATTGAAATAACCGAAAAGGGCAGCGAAGCCTTTTACAGAGAAGTCGTAAACATCACCGCACAATACCGCGGCATTCTCAAAAATCATCACTACAGGCTGAAGGACTACTTCAAGCAGTTCAGGCTTCTCCTCATCCTGGGTGCGGCAATTCTCGTGATTCTCATCCTGATGGCAATATCCTGGGGCGCCAAACCGTTTCAATATGCGGTCATCGGTGCGCTCGGCATCGAAGTCGTGATGTGTGCGGTATATCTTTATGCCCTGAACAAGATGCTCAGGACGATGATGGCAGATTCCGTCACAACGGTCATAACCCTCGATGACACAGGCGTTGAATTCAACAAGGTTGGAGCGCAGATCATAAAGCTTGCATGGGATAACATAGCTGTCGTGCGTGTCTTTCAGGAGAGTCTCACGTTCGTCTCGGCCGATCGCAAGGGGTTCGTGATCGCCATAGCGAAGCAGTATGCAGGAGGGATTCCGACCTGGCTTCGGGAACATCAGCCGTCCGTCGAAGTAATTGAAAGTGTAAAATAGCATCTGTGCCCAGTGATTCAGGCAAACGAAGGCAGCCTGCAAAGGCTGGGTTTCGAGCGTGCAAACTATAATCGATTAGGAGAGGCTGAGGCGCACGCTTGCTATTTCGAATTCTGGTTGAAACCTCCGATCCTGTTTTATTTACAAGTCCTGGCAAATCTAAAGTAGTACTTTGGATTTGTCAAAAAAGATGATGTTCACCTATGCAGCAGTCACTTTGAAGAAGCTGACT
This sequence comes from uncultured Clostridia bacterium, assembly GCA_946411545.1. Classification (GTDB taxonomy): domain Bacteria; phylum Bacillota; class Clostridia; order Oscillospirales; family Oscillospiraceae; genus Limivicinus. The sequence continues at coordinate 1,451 of CAMKEK010000105.1, read as the reverse complement.
GCTGCTTAAACACAGTTTTCTAACGGATCATTTTCATTTTTTATAAGAAAGACCTCATAATGTCTAAAAAAACAAGCCGCAGACTGTTCATCTACGGCTTGTTTTTGCGGTTTTCACCGCGGATTGGCGGAGGGTAAGGGATTCGAACCCCTGTGGACTTTCGCCCTAACGGTTTTCAAGACCGCCCCGTTGTGACCGCTTCGGTAACCCTCCATGAGCAAAGGGATTATAACAGATTTTACCTCACAGTGCAAGTATCTTCCTGGTATAATCCTCAATGAAATGCGTTTCAAGTCAATCTCCCCGCCCGCGGCGGGGAGATTGAGATCACGCGGCAGATTATACTGACAAGCAGTATGGTATCCCCTGTTTCTTATTTCAGGAGCAGCTTCTTCGCGCTGTTATAGATCTGCGTACCGATCTTCTGGCCGTATTTTTTCACGACGGCCCGGTAGACCAGCTGCTTCATGTTCTTGTCGGAGCGGTATTTCTCCGCCTGGGCCTGAATAAACTCCGTTGCCGCGGCGTTGATTCCGGCTGCCTCCAGCGCGGCAGCTGTGGACGCGTCAAGCGGTTTTGCCTCTGCTTTCGGCTTGGCGGACTCGGAAGACTTGGCCTCCGCCTGTTTGGGCGCAGATTTCGCCTCTGCGCTCTTTTCCGCCTTCTTCTCGGCCGGTGCCTGTTCCGCTGGTTTCTCTTCGCTTAGCTTCTCTACCGGAACGGGTGTCACCTGAACCGGGACCGTTTCCACAGCGGGCGCCGCTTCCATCGCCGGTGCCGTTACCGCAGTCGGTGCGGCAGCTGCGGCCGCGGAGGCGGTCGTCTGCTGCTCCTGCTTGGCGCCGCGCTGGCGCTGGGTGCGCTGACGGCCTCTGGTTCTGTTCTGAGCGGTTCTTCCGCTCTCCTGCTTCGGTTCTGCGACTGCGACAGAAGCCTGTTCGGTTTTTGCGGCAAGCTCTTCCGTCGCCGCGGGCGCCGGTGCCGGTTCAGCGGGTTCTGCAGCGGGTGCAGGCTGCTCCGCGACCGTCTTCTGCACCTGGGCACGGCGCTGCGGATTCGCCGCGGGCTGGGGCTTCACCGGCTCTGCTTTCGGCTTGAGGTCGGTGGTCTTACGGATCCGGACACGCAGGCCGCTGCCGCGCTTGTTCCAGAACTCGGCCACCTTGGCAAAACCGTTGTCGTTGCTCACGATGTCATAGTAGAGCTCCTGCGGGCGGGTGCCGATCAGGTAGCCGAGGAAACTGACCAGCGCCAGATCGAGGCTCTGCTTGCCGCTCTCGGCTTCGATGAAGTGCAGCTGTCCGCTGCGCATGCCGGCCAGGGCCGACATACTGATCTTGGCGACGTTGCGGGTAAAGAAGCAGTAAACCGCATCCTTGTCACCGAGACGTCCCAGGGCGCTGAAGCCCTCTTCGTGAACATTTTCAAAATCAATCAGATAAATCATAAAT
>CAMKEK010000104.1:0-5271 GCA_946411545.1 uncultured Clostridia bacterium | reverse complement strand
TCGATCTTCTCGGCGTCCGCCGGAATCGCGCTCTCCACCGGGATCACGCGCATGATGCCGGCGCCCATCGGGGTGTTGGGGGCATGCTCGATCTGGCTGGTGGTCGCATGCTGGTGGAAGGCATAGGCAATCTCCGGATGCGCGATGCAGAACTTCTCATTGATGAGCAGGAATTCAAAAATGCCGGGGGTATAGGGAGGCAGCAGATAGATCTCCAGTCCCACCTTGGGAACGATGACCTGGACGCAGAGGCCAATGTCGGTAATCTCGTGCAGGACTTCTCTCGTGCGCTTCACCGACATGCCCGCCTTCCGGGCGATCATCGGAACAAAGCCGGGCTTCATGCTTGTCAGCGCCAGCATGACCGCGATCTGCTCGTCGGTGATCCACTGTTCAAAGACCTTGTATTCCGCGCAGTCGGGCGTGATCTTATAGTGTCCGTCGTTGATCTTTTCACACAGACGGATCAGGTTTTCTCTGACTTTCATGTGTTTTCCCCCTCATAAATGGCCGTCGTAACGACACTATTTCCCTTTTGTTTCTCCCCGTCTCCGCCGGGGAGAGAGATTCGTTTCAAAAGGCCGGAGCGCTGTCACAAGCGTTCGGCCGTATAAAAACCGCTCTCAGTTTATGGGCAGGAGCGGTTCTTGTCAAGGTCAGTTCCGGAAAAGTGTATGGTTTTTCAAAGGAATAATGCAAATTTCCGTGCTCAGGCCTCACGGCCGCGGCACCAGAGCCGGTAATACTCCGCCACGGCGGGAATCAGTTCGCGGATCCGCACGCCGGTGGTGTTGATGCAGAGGTGATACGCCTGCCGCTCCCCCCAGGGGTGCGAGGCAATAATATCGTGGAACTCCGCACGGGAGCGGTCAATCCGCTTCATCTGGCGGAGCATCTCGCGATCGGTCAGTTTTTCACTCTCCGAAGCCCTGCTGCGGCAGCGGGCAAGCTTGGAGGCTTCGTCGGCATAAACGAAGAGCTTGAAGGGATTCTGTTCCTCCAGCAGGGCATCCGCAGCCCGGCCGACAAAGATGCAGTCGTCTTTCGCGGCAAGTTCCCGGATGAGCTTGGTCTCCAGAGAGAGGATGTGCATTGCGGTATCGGAAACCGCGGCGATCTGGGAAAAGCTCTGCGCAAAATGGATGGGGTAACGCACCCGGGCCGAACTGCTCTCCAGCTGGTGGTCCAGGAAATTCGGGTCCATTCCGGTCTGCTCGGACAGGGCCGTGACGATCTCCCGGTCATAGTAGCGGTAGCCGAGCTCATCCGCCAGACGCTTTCCCAGTTCACGTCCGCCGCTTCCAAACTCACGGCTTACGGTGATAATGTTTCCCATGTTGTTTCCTCCGTTTATTCGGCTTGGGCCGTCTCGGTCCAAACCGTGTAATCGCTTCCAAGTTCTTCCAGAACACCGGCGACGTAGGCCGCCGTCAGATCCTTCGGCCGGAGCCAGGCCGCAGCGAGGCTCCCGTCCGGATCATTCGCCGAAACGTTCCGAAGATCGCCGGCAAAATAGGCAAGGTTCAGCTCCCGCATCCAGTTCAGCATTCTCTCCCGCGCCGCTTCTTCGGTGTCGGGCGGGAGCGTAATTTTGGAGTGGGAGGACATGTACTCGGCCGCAGCGGCCTGGAAGTCCTGGAACACCGGTTCCGTTCTCCCGTTACGATCCGCCCAGGCGGCCATGTCAAGGCGCCTGGTCTCGTAGGACCAGATTCCGTCCTTTGACGTGAGCATACCGTACTGGCAGGGCCAGGAGCAGAGCGCGGAGCTGGCGATCTCGGTCAGGTCCCCCTCGGTGCGGATGTGCTGAATGTGCAGGTGCCCGCTCAAAAACAGCCGCACGCCGTAAGTCCGCAGCAGGTCCGCCAGGCGTTCGGCGCCGGCAATGACATATCCGTCGTAAAAGAGGCTGTGTCGGAAGAGATTCTGATGGCCGGCGGCAATCACCGGCACACCGTCCCGCTCAGCGGTGCGGAGCTGTTCCTCCGCCCAGGCCAGGGTCTCCTCCGAGATGCCGTAGAAATGCTCAAGCGTGTTGAAGTCCAGAACCAGGACCCGCAGCCGATCCCCCAGCGCGGCCATATAGCTCAGGGAATCCGGCGCCGTCGACACGGCATCGTCAAAGCCGAAATCGCCGTAGATTTCCCGGAACAGTTCCGTTGTGGCAAAGGGGACGCGGGTGAAGCTCTCCCCTTCGAAGCGGGCGGCGTTGAGGTTATACACGTCATGGTTGCCCGTCGTCACAAGCACCCGGATCCCCGCCTCCTTCAGCGGGCGGAGCTTTTCCGCCAGAGCCTCGTGACTCATCACAGCCCCGTTGAAGGTGAGGTCCCCGGTCAGCAGCAGCGCATCCGGCACTTCCTCGGCGGTGAGCAGCTCTTCGACAAAGGCATCCAGAATTTCTTTCGAATAGGGCATAAACTTGCTGTCACCGGAAGCAAGCACGCTCTGATAATACAGTCCGCCATCTGTCAGGCCGGGAGCGATATAATGCGGGTCGCTGGCCACCGCGATCCGGTAATCCGCCGACGCGGAGCCGGAGAAAAGGCCCAGCAGCAGGGCCAGCGCCAGCCCGCAAAGCAGCTGCAGGCGCTTCATCCGTTTTCCCCGCCGAGCGTCCCTTCATCCAGATCTTCCCACTCGAAGGTCTCCTCCGGCCCCGGCATGTCCGGCGTCGCCGTCGACGCTTCTTCCGTCTGGATCTTCCGGCTGCCGTAGCCGATCACCTGGTGGATCAGGATGTCCGTCTGAATCCCCTTCGGGCGGACCCATCGTTCCCCCTTGGGGTTCAGGATCACCTGATTTCCGGCCGCTTCCAGGGTCTCTGTCGAAATGAGGATCTCGTCGTCGCCCGTAAAGCCTTCAATGCGCGAGGCCAGATTGACATTCCGGCCGATCATGTCATACTTGGCGCGTGTCTGGGAGCCGATGTTTCCAAGAATCGCCTCCCCCGTGTGGATGCCGATGCCCATGGAGAGATTCGGGTAGCCGTGGGCGGCATTCCAGGCATTGACCATCGGCATGCGCCGCTGCATCGCCACCGCGCAGGCCACCGCATCCCTGGCCGCATCCTCATTCGGCCGGGGCGCGCCGAACACCGTCACAATGGCGTCGCCCACAAAGCTCAGAATATTCCCCTGCCAGGAGTTGACAATCTCGATCATTTCTTCGAGATAATGGTTCAGCATTTTGATGAAGTCCGTTGCGTTCATGCTCTCGGAAAGCTGCGTCGATCTGCGGATGTCTGTAAACATCATGGTGACGACGCGGCGCTCTCCGCCGATCCGAACGTTCTTCCCCTTCTCCAGGACCTCCTCCAGCACTTCGTCTGTCAGGTAGCTTGCCATCGTCCGGCGCATTGCCTCATCCTGTTTCCGGAGACTTTCTTTCAGTTCGGCGTTCTCCGCTTTCAGCTCCTGGATCAGTTTCCTTTCTTCCGCAGTCATAGGCAGATCGTCTCCCCTTCTCTGGCAAAGCGTACGTCATCCCGGCCGATGGCACGCTCCCGGGCCAGAAGCTCAGCGTCTGTGCTCTGCGGGTCGTGATGGATCAGCCAAAGCTGCCCGACATCGGTACACGCCTTGAGTTTCAGCCCGATGGCCGCGTTTGTATGTCCGAAGCCGATTCTTTTCCGGTATTCTTCTTCCGTATACTGGCCGTCCAGCAGCAGCAGATCCGCGTTCCGCGAGAAAGCCGCCAGTTCCACCAGTCCGATTTCATCCGGTTCACAGTCCGTCGCATAGACCAGCGACTTTCCCCCGTAGGTCAGGCGCATGATCACCGATCCGCCGGGGTGATAGCCCGCCATGGTGTCGACGGTGACCTCGCCGATCTGAAACCGCCGCGACATCGTGCGCAGGGTGATCGTTCCGGCATATTCCGTGAGACTCAGCGGCCAGGTCGGCGGAGAAAAGACCCCGTCCAGAATCTCTTTGGCCCCTTGCGGCGTGAGCACCGGGCAGTACAGGACCGTCTCGCTCCCCTTCTCCAGCAGACGCGGATACATGGCAAGTCCGATCACATGGTCCAGATGAAAATGACTCAGAAGGATCGACGGCGCTTTGTCAAAATGCGTCGGGGCGCTGACGAGGCCGCTCCCTCCGTCCAGAAAAATGGTTTCCTCTCCGGCCCGTATCATATAGCAGGAGGTCTGTCCGCCGAACTCCGCGCTGTCCGGACGGCTGATGGGAATGGATCCGCGTGTTCCGAGGACCGTCAGTTCAATTGTACCGTTCTTGTTTCCCATTCCTCTCCGCCCGGCGGCTCAGTCCGCCTTTTCGCCGTTGATAAAGCCGCGGTAGACATCCGCAAAGAACTTCAGCTTGCTCTTTAATCCGCCGCTTCTCTCTTCGCCCTTCTTCTCTGCCTGGACAGTTTCGGAAACCGTCCGGCAGGCCTCTTCATAATTTTTGTTTGTCTCGCGGAGGCGGTGACTCAGCTGCTTGACCAGCAGGAAGACCTGTACGGGCTTTTCCTCAAAATAGTCGGAAAACTCCGCCGCGTTGATTTCCTCGACTTCCGTCTGATCCTCGAGGGCAACGGCCGTGGCACTGCGGGGCTCGTTTTCGATCAGGCCCATCTCGCCGAAGGTTTCGCCCTTTCCGAAGACCGCAAGCTGTTTTTCTTTCGGGGTTTTGTAGTTGGCGTAGATGCCGATCTGCCCGCTCTGGATTTCAAACATGGTATGGGATTCATCCCCCTGGGAAAAAACCACTTCGCCTTTATGATAGATATGAGTTTTCATGAATCGATTCTGTCCTTTCTTCCGATCCGGTTCAGTAAAATCGCAGACCGGACATGTTGAACATCATGTATTCGTTCTGAATCGCCAGCAGCCGCGCCTGCAGTTCCGGGTCCATCGGAACGCCGTCCGGCTGCTCCGTCACATCGCAGATCGCGTGGCAGACCTCCAGATAGTCTTTTGTTGTTTTCCGCAGGCGCTGGCTGAGCTGCTGAAGGATCATGAAAACCTTGACCGGATCCTGTTCAAAATAATCCAGGAAGGTGTTCTCGGTAATCTCATCAAGCAGCGTGCCGTCGGTCAGCGCCACCACCGTGGCCGAACGCGGCTCATTCTCAATCAGCTCCATTTCGCCGAAAAACTCGCCTTCCTTCAGCTCTGCAAGCTTTCTGACCCGATCCGTGCCGTAATTGGTATACACCGCGACACTGCCGCTTCGGATGCAGTACATACATGCGCCGGTCTCCCCCTGGCGGCAGATGACGTCATCCTTCTTGAACGCGATTTGCTTCATTTCGCACTCTACCTCC
>CAMKEK010000103.1:0-5274 GCA_946411545.1 uncultured Clostridia bacterium | reverse complement strand
CAATAAGAATCCCGCCCCGCAGGGGCGGGATTCGGATGATTGAGATTACTTCAGGGTAACTGCCTTCTTGGCGCTGGCGACGATGTTCTCGACCGTGAGGCCGGTGACTTCGCGCAGATACGGAAGCTTGCCGACTTCACCGAAGTGATCCTGAACACCGACGGCGACCACGGGGATCTTCTCCATGGCGAGGGCTTCGAGAACGGCGGACTGCAGGCCGCCGATGACGTTGTGGTTCTCCACGGTCAGGACCGCACCGGTCTTGCGGGCGGAAGCCACAACGGCGCCCTTGTCGATGGGCTTAATGGTGTGGATGTTGATGATCTCGGCGTCAATGCCTTCCTCGGCGAGCTTCTTGGAAGCTTCGATGACATCGGCGGTCAGCATGCCGGTGACAAAGATCGTAAGGTCCTTGCCCTCTTTGATGGTGTCGGCCTTGAAGAGGTCGAACTTGTAGCCTTCCTCGAAGACCTTCGGCAGCTCCTTGCGGAACAGGCGGACATAGACCGGTCCGTCGTACTCGTTCAGGACGGGCATGGCGGCGCGGAGCTGAACCTCGTCAACCGGCTCAAAGATGACGACGCCGGGGATGGAACGGACAACGCCGATGTCTTCCATGCTCATGTGGGTACCGCCGTTGAGCTCGGCCGCAATGCCGGGGTCGGTGCCGACGATCTTCACGTTGCGCTTGGCATAGGAGATGGAGATCGCGATCTGGTCGCAGATGCGGCGGGTGGCAAACGGAGTGAAGCTCTCGATCCAGGGCTTGAAGCCATAGCTGGAGAGGCCGGCCGCGATGGAGGCCATGTCCTGCTCGGCAACGCCGCAGTCAAAGCTCTGCTCGGGGAACTTGGCGCGCAGGCCAAGCGTTCCGCTGGCTTTTCCGAGGTCCGCGTCGAGAATGACGACGTGCTTGTCTTTTTCCATCATTTCCGCGAGGCACGCGGCATAAACAGCTCTCATTTCCATGGATTAGTCCTCCCCTCTGATTTCACGGATGGCCGCCTCGGCCTGCTCTTCGCTGACCGGGCAGTTGTGGTTGCCGGAGCCCATGTCTTCGATCCACTTGACGCCGCAGCCCTTCAGGGTATTGAGGATGATCATGGTGGGCTTTCCGCTGTCGCGGCCGAGCTTGGCATGCTCAACAGCCTGCTCAACCTGCTCAACATCATTGCCGTCTTCCACGTCGATGACGTTCCAGCCGAACGCAGCCCATTTCTCAGCCAGCGGGGCGATGTCATTGACCTCGGCAACGGTGCCGTCGATCTGCTGCTTATTATAATCGGTGAAGGCGATCAGGTTGTCCAGCTTCTTCGCCGCGGCGAACATGGCTGCTTCCCAGATCTGGCCTTCCTGGCTCTCGCCGTCGCCGATCATGGTGTAGATCGTTGCGCCGTCCTTCTCAAGCTTGGAGCCCAGCGCCACGCCGACTGCGCAGCTGAAGCCCTGGCCGAGAGAACCGGTGGTCATGTCGATGCCGGTGGTGCGGTTCATATCGCAGTGGGAAGGAAGATTGGTGCCGCCCTGGTTCAGGGTGAGCAGCTCCTTCTTGTCAAAGTAGCCGCGGTTGGCCAGCGTCGCATAGACGGCCGGGCCGGCGTGGCCCTTGGAGCAGATAAAGCGGTCGCGGCCTTCCATCTTCGGGTTGGCCGGGTCGATGTTCATTTCTTTAAAATAAAGGACAGCAAGTGCTTCCACGACAGACAGGCAGCCGCCGATGTGGCCGACGCCCAGGTGTCCGATGCAGGTCATGATATCACAGCGGATATCTTTGCAGACTTCTTTCAGATCGTAGCTCAATGGAATTTCCTCCTCCTTGATGTTTCATCTTATATCATTGATGATTCAGGAAACGCTGTCGAAGCGGAATTTGATTAAAGCTTCTAAGCAATTCAGAGTGTACCGCCTTTTGTTGGTTTTGTCAATAGTTATTTTGGTTTTTTCTGAAAATACTTTTTCATCTTTTCCAAAAATAAAGCTTGACAGTTGCGCCCGGAGAAGCTATGATAGTTCACAGTGTTAAACAATTTTAGGAGGTATTCTTTATGAGCTTCTGTTCTGTCTATATCCCGGTGGGTGTCCCCACCTATCATCTGGAAACCGCTCAGGATCAGTTTGAGCGCTCCTGCGCCATGCTGCGCGGGGTAGATCCCGACTTTGTCTGCCCGGACGAGATGCTGCTCACGCTCGACAAGCTGCGTGCCTATCTCGACGGTCTGAATCCGGATCTGATCGTGTTCCAGAATCTGACCTTTGCCAATGCCGCCTACATGGCCGAAGTGCTCCGCCGCTATCAGTGCCCGATGCTGCTCTGGACGCTGCGCGAGCCCGTTATTGACGGCGGGCGCCTCCGTCTGAACTCCCTGACCGGCGCCTACTCCGCCGCCAACACCCTCGCCGCCTTCGACGGCCGCGCCTTCAACTGGTGCTTCGGCGCTCCGGAAGAGGAGTCCGTCGTCTCCGCCGTGAAGGCCACCGTGGAAGCCGCCAAGGTCAAGAAGGCCATGCGCAGCCTGACCATGTCTGCCATCGGCCATACGCCCCAGGGCTTCGGCTTCGGCCGCGCGCTGGACAGCGAGCTGATGAACACCTTCGGCGTGGAGCTTGAGTCCATCGAGGCCCGCGAGCTCATCGACATGGCCAAGACCTATACGGACGAGGAATGCGCCGAGTATCTGCGGGACACCGAGAAGTGCACCTGCGGCCTGGACAAGACCCCGGAGCACAATCGGAATGATCATGCCCGTCTGCTCAAGGCTTATCGCGATTATGTCCGGACGCATCACATCGGCGCCCTGGCTTCCCGCTGCTGGCCCGACTTCTTCACCTCCTTCGGCACGCCGGTCTGCACCGTGCTCAGCATGCTGAACGACGAGGGTGTTGCCGCCGCCTGCGAGGCCGACATCTACGGCGCACTCTCCATGTGGATCGGCATGCAGCTGTCCAACGAACCTGTCTTCTTCGGCGATCCGGTCGCGCTGGATGAGGAAGAGAGCTCCATCACCTACTGGCACTGCGGCGCTGCCGCCTGCAGCCTCGCCCGCAAGGACACCGGCGCCGTCGTCGGCGTGCATCCCAACCGCAAGATCGGCCCCGCCATGGACTTCGGCTGTGAAGCCTTCCCCGAGGCCACCATCTTCCGCATCGGCCGCAAGCCCGACGGCAGCTTCCGCTTCTTTGTGGCGGAGGGTTCCGTTCTGGATAAGCCCAAGCAGTTTATCGGCACGTCCATCGTGGTGAAGACCGACCGCAACAGCAAGGAAGTCGTCGAGGACAGCATCCGCTCCGGCTTCGAGCCGCACTTTGCCGTCATCAAGGGCCACCACGCCGAGACCCTGAAGGTTCTGGCCGAGATGTTCGGCTTTGAAGTCTGCAAGTATTGATTCCTCGTTCCGGCCGCTCTCCCCTCCCACGGGAGAGCGTTCCAATATGATCTCTGGAAAAGGGAGCCTTTTATGAAACTGATCAACAATCTTTCCGACTGGCGTCTGGAGCGTCACGGCGAAACCCTTCTGCGCTCCTCAGCGTCCTTCCCCATGATTTTTGTCGGCTGTGGGCAGGAGTCCGTCGACATGTACCGCGGCAACTTCAAGATCGAGGACTATGTAACGGAACGCCGCGCGCTTTCGCTCACCGCCCTGCATGAGCAGTCCGACGGCGCTGAGCTGGAATTCGGCGATGACCTTACGGTGCGCGTGACCCTGGACGGCGACTGCGCCGTGCTGCGCTTCACGCAGAAGAACCCGGACATCAACCGCATCTGGATCCGCATCCCCGCAGAAAAGAACGAATGCTGCTGGGGCTGCGGTGAACAGATGTCCTACTTCAATCTTCGCGGGCGTCACTTCCCCCTCTGGACCTCCGAGCCGGGTGTCGGGCGTGACAAGACCACCTATGTGACCTGGCGCTCCGACGTGGAGAACAAGGCCGGCGGCGATTATTACAACACCAACTTCCCCCAGCCTACCTTTGTCTCCAGCCGGCATTATTATTTGCACGCCGATACCACGGCCTATGCGGATTTTGACTTCCGGCATGAAGATTTCCACGAGCTGCAGTTCTGGGAGGTTCCCGCTTCCATCCGCATGGAAGCCGCGGAGAACTTTCTCGACCTTCTGAAAAAGGAGACGGCCTTCTTCGGCCGCCAGCCCGAGCTTCCCGACTGGATCTACAACGGACTCATCATCGGCGTTCAGGGCGGAAGCGAGCGCTCCTTCGGCCTTCTGGAAAAAACGCTGCAGCACAACATCAAGGTCTCCGGCGTCTGGTGCCAGGACTGGTGCGGCAAGCGCGTCACCTCCTTCGGCAAGCGCCTGCAGTGGGACTGGCATTTCCATCCGGAGATGTACCCGGATCTCCCGGCCAAGATCGAAAAGCTCCACGCCAGAGGGATCAAATTCCTCGGCTACGTCAATCCCTACCTGGTGGAAGGCGGCGAGCTGTATCGAAAGGGGCTGGAAGCGGATGTCTTTGCCCGCCGCAGCGACGGCAGTGTCTATCTGGTTGACTTCGGCGAGTTCAACTGCGGCGTCATCGACCTGACGGATCCCAAAGCCTTCAACTGGTTCAAGGATGAAGTCATCAGAAAGCACAGCCTGGACATCGGCATCGACGGCTGGATGGCGGACTTCGGCGAGTATCTGCCGACGGACGACATCGTGCTGCACAGCGGAAAGAGCCCCATGATCGAGCACAACCACTGGCCGGCACTCTGGGCCAAGTGCAACTACGACGCCGTCTCCGAAGCCGGAAAGCTCGGCGAGGTGGTTTACTTCATGCGCGCCGGCTTCACCGGCAGCCAGAAATACTGCACCCTGCTCTGGGCCGGGGATCAGAGCGTCGACTTCTCCCGCCATGACGGTCTCTGCACCGTTATCAGCGCGGCGCTGAGCGCCGGGATGAGCGGCTGCGGTCTGACTCACAGCGACATCGGCGGCTACACCAGTCTTTTCGACAATACCCGCACCAAGGAAGTCTTCCTCCGCTGGGCGGAGATGGCGGCCTTTACCCCGGTCATGCGCACCCATGAGGGCAATCGCCCGGACACCAACTTCCAGTACTACGACGACGAGGACTGCATGAACCGTCTCGCCCGTCTGGTCGGCATCTACACGTCCCTTGCCCCCATGCTGAAGGAACTGGTCAAGGTGAACCACGACAGCGGTATCCCGGTGCAGCGCCCCCTCTTTTTGCATCATGAAAACGATCCGCGCTGCTACACGGAGCAGTTTGAGTATCTTCTGGGCGAAGACGTGCTGGTCGCGCCGGTCTGGC
>CAMKEK010000102.1:0-5337 GCA_946411545.1 uncultured Clostridia bacterium | reverse complement strand
ATATCTTCCTCATTTTCATGGGCGTCGGGGCAACCATGCTGTACAATCTCAGCTCTGCCGTGCTCCGCGCGCTCGGCGACAGCCGCACTCCCCTGCATTTCCTGGTCGGCGCGGTTGTGATCAACGTCTTTTTGGATATCCTCTTCATGAAGGTTCTGCATGCCGGAGTGGAGGGCGCCGCCTGGGCAACCATCCTGTCACAGCTGGCATCCGGCCTTGCCTGCGTCTTTTATATCATCAAAAAGATTCCGTTCATGGACATCCATCGTTCGGACCTGCGTCCGGATTGGAAGAGCATGCGTCTCATGCTTCGGATAGGCGTTCCGATGGGCGCACAGTTTGCCATCACGGCCGTCGGCTCCATCATCATGCAGAGCGCCGTGAACGGCCTGGGCGCCACCGCCGTGGCAGCCGTCTCGGCGGCATCGAAGGTGCATAACATTGTTGCCGCCCCGCTCGAAAGCTGCGGCATCGCCATGGCAACCTATTGCGGTCAAAACCTCGGGGCCGGTGAGATCGACCGGATACGCCGCGGCGTTCTGAAAACGACCGTCGTGTCCATGCTCTATTGTGTCACGGCCTTCCTCTTCAACTATGCGTTTGGACAGAAAGTGGCCCTGCTCTTTGTGGACGCCTCCGAGATCCGTGTTCTCCGTCAGGCCCAGCAGTATCTGGTGGCCATGAGTGCGTTTTATCCCACGCTTGCCGTCATTTTCATTTTCCGCAACGGTCTTCAGGGAATGGGATACTCCGGCGAGGCCATGCTGGCGGGTGTCTCCGAGCTGATCGCCCGCGTTCTGGTTGCATTTGTGCTGGTCGGAAGAATCGGTTTCAACGGTGTCTGTTGTGCCAACCCCGCCGCCTGGGTCTTTGCGGATGTGGTTCTGCTGGTGCTCTATTTCCGTGAGATGAGGCATATCCGTTCCATGAAAGCCGCCGGGCTGCAGCCGGAAACCGTTCAAACAGGGTTCCGCCGGAAACTTGCCTCCGCGCACAGCTCTCACTGACAGCTCCCGGATGGTGCCCATGATTTCACCGTCCCTGCAGCGAAGACTGCTTTTCCCTGCGAAGAACCCGTGCGCAACTTGATCCCGCCTGTGAACGTGGAGGGTATGAAATGGAACAACTGATTGTCTGCGCAATTCTCTCCTGCTATGCAGTGTATGTGGACCTGTGTGCCGCAATTCTGCGCAGCAGCGGTGACATCTACCAGACCGCGCCTATGACGGTCTGGGGTGTGATCATCAGCATCGCTGCCATTGTCGAAATCCTGCTTACCTTTCGCTCTCAGATTAAAGCCGCTGCCAAAGAGCTGAAAAGCCGTCGTCGGGGCTCATAAGACATTACTCTGTACATCATGAGAAGCAGCCTTCCGTGCCTGGAGGGCTGCTTCTCACTGTTTTGTTCTTATTTGATTCTGAGCTCCCGCTCATTCTGCCGGATTAGTTGTCTGAGCGATCCCCCATCGCCCCGCTCTCGCCGTTTTCGGCCTCGGCAGGATCGCTTTCGCAGAGCCGTCCTTTTCTGATATTCCTCAGCATGCGGCGGAACGCAGAGCAGGCCGTCATAGGCCAGAAGCGGGATTCCAGATCTTCGTCGACCCGGCACGAAACGACATGCTCCTCTCCGTCCCTCGAATAGCGGGCCGTAATCCGTTTCTCTTCAAAATGAATATCGATGTCCCGGTACCGGATATGCGCAAGAAAGAGCATCACTTTAAGGAAAAACATGGGGGTTGCATAGTAATAGGACGCATACAGGATATATGCCCCCAGCATAGCCAGGGGGATCAGCTGAAAACCCATTCTGTTCACCAGCCCCTCCCTGAATCGAAGATCTCCTGCTCTCTGCAGGCTGTCGTTTCAAAATATCGGATTGCTTTCGCCTGTTTATTCTACTATAACAGAGGATTCATTCCCGCGCAAGAGAAATCTCATGAGGGCATTCGATCCGCTTCAAAAGCCTGCCTGACTTTTCAGGAGCAAAGATTCTTACTGTTTTCTGTTTTTCTCATACAGGATCCAGAGGCCCTTGAGAAGCAGGTTATCGTCCTGAATGACGGTATGTCGGCACTGCGGAACGATGGCCGAGCACAGGGACCCGGTGGCAACAACCTTACAGCGCAGCCCCAGCTCCTGCTCCATCCTCTCGATCATCCCGTCGATCATCGCCGCCGTTGCAAAGATGGCGCCGGAGCGCATGGCATCCACGGTATTTGTGGCGATCACTTTCTTGGGTGGTGTCACGGAGATGTCCGGCAGCAGGCTGGTCCCCGCAGACAGCGCCTGGAGGCCGAGCTCGACACCCGGAATGATGATTCCGCCCCGATAGGTCCCCTTCTCATCGACGACGGTCATCGTGGTAGCCGTTCCCATATTGAGGACGATCGCCGGTGTACCGTAATACGCAATGGCCGCCACACTGCCCACCACCAGGTCCCCCGCCAGTGTCGACGGGTCGTCGATCCGCACATTCATTCCCGTCCTGATGCCCGGTCCGACCACCATGACGTTCAGTCCGGTCAGGTGGTATATCGCCTCACACAGCGCTTCCGTCACGGTCGGCACCACCGAACAGATAATCGCGCCCTCCAGCCGCCCGGGCGCAATGTTATAATAGTCCATCAGCTGCCGCAGCTGGATCCCGTATTCCGCAGCGGTGTATCTCGGCTCCGTATGAATCCGCAGGATATTCTCGATGCTTCCGTCTTCGATGGTTCCCAGCATGATCGCTGTATTTCCGACATCAATGGCCAGCAGCATTTCATCACGCTCCTTCCGTACAGGGAATCCGTGTTACTACTTTCTTCTCTTATGAACCATTATACACGATTTCCCGCTCTTTTCAATGTTACGTCAGATTTCTGTCAACCATTGCGGCAGAGGATCATTTGTGCTATAGTATCCAAGTCAAATTTTTACGTTTTACGCGGCAGCCAGCCGCGGGAAAGGACTCAAATGAAAAACTCCGAAAAAACCATGGACAAGATTGTTGCCCTCTGCAAAAACCGCGGTTTCATTTTTGCGGGCAGCGAAATCTACGGCGGCCTTGCCAACACCTGGGACTACGGCCCGCTCGGCGTAGAGCTGAAGAACAACGTCAAGCGCGCCTGGTGGCAGAAATTCGTCCAGGAAAACCGCTACAATGTCGGTCTGGATGCCGCCATCCTGATGAATCCCCAGACCTGGGTTGCCTCCGGTCATCTCGGCGGATTCTCCGATCCGCTGATGGACTGCCGCGAGTGCCACGAGCGCTTCCGCGCCGACAAGGTCATTGAGGACTGGTGCCAGGAAGTCAACTATGAGCTGCCGAAGCCCATCGACGCCTTCTCCCAGGCCGAGATGAAGGAATTTGTCGAAGAGCACAACATCCCCTGCCCCAGCTGCGGGAAGCACAACTTCACCGATATCCGTCAGTTCAACCTGATGTTCAAGACCTTCCAGGGTGTCACCGAGGATGCCAAAAACACCGTTTACCTCCGTCCGGAGACCGCCCAGGGCATTTTTACCAACTTTGTGAATGTTCAGCGCACCACGCGCCGCAAGCTGCCCTTCGGCATCGCCCAGATCGGAAAGAGCTTCCGCAACGAGATTACCCCGGGCAACTTCATCTTCCGCGTCCGCGAGTTTGAGCAGATGGAGCTGGAGTTCTTCTGCGAGCCCGATACCGATCTCGAGTGGTTCGACTACTGGCGCAGCTTCTGCAAGCAGTTCCTCCTGACCATCGGTCTGAAGGAAGAGAACCTGCGTCTGCGTGATCATGCCCCCGAGGAGCTGTCCTTCTACTCCAAGGCTACCACCGACTTTGAGTTTCTCTTCCCCTTCGGCTGGGGCGAACTCTGGGGCGTTGCCGACCGTACCAATTATGACCTGAGCCGTCACCAGGAGACCTCCGGTCAGGATCTCACCTACTATGACCAGGAGAAGAACGAGCACTACATCCCCTTCGTCATCGAACCGTCTCTCGGTGTGGAACGCACCGTGCTTTCCGTGCTCTGCGACGCCTATGACGAGGAAGTTGTCGGTCAGGACAAGAAGGGCAAGGACGATGTCCGTGTCGTGCTCCGTCTGCACCCGGCTCTGGCTCCCTTCAAGTGCGCCATTCTCCCGCTCTCCAAGAAGGAAGTTCTCACCGGTCCTGCCATGGAGCTGTATCAGGAGCTCTCCAAGGACTTCATGTGCGACTACGACGAGACCGGCTCCATCGGCAAGCGCTATCGCCGCGAGGATGAGATCGGCACGCCGTTCTGCATCACCTTTGACTTCAACACCGTCGGCACCGAGACCGATCCCGCCGATCACTGCGTGACGATCCGTGAGCGCGACAGCATGGAACAGGTTCGTATCCCCATCGACCAGGTCAAGAGCTACATCGCCGATCGTATCCGGCTCTGATCGGGAGGCATTGAATGAAAAACGGGTTTATAAAGGTCGCTGCCGCTTCCCCTGTGATTCGGGTCGCGGACGCGGACTATAACGCGCAGCGGGTGATCGAGGTCATCCGCTCCGCGGCCCAAAAGGGTGTCAAAGTACTGGTGTTCCCGGAGCTTACGCTTACGGGATGCAGCTGCTATGATCTCTTTACACACAGAGTCCTCCTCGACGGTGCCAGAGAGGCCCTGCTCAAGGTCGCCGAAGAGAGCGGCACATATGATCTTCTGGCCTTCGTCGGTCTGCCGCTCGCTGTCGGCGCGAAAGTCTACAACGTCGCCGCCGCCCTCTATCACGGCGAGATTCTTGCCTTCATTCCGTCCGAAGGGATCGCAGACGGTTACTTCTCCGTGCCGGACCCCGAAAGCGATTATGAGGTCAATCTCCCCGGATACGGTCTGGTTCCCATGTCCTGCAGTGTGCTCTTCGAGCATGAGGCGCTTTCCGATCTGCGAATTGCGGTGGAAGTGGGCGCAGGACTCCAGCGTTTTCTGACCCCCGCGGTTCGTCATGCGGAAGCCGGCGCCACGCTGATCGTCCAGCTGGGCTCCTTCCCGGAAACCGTCACCTCCCGTGAGGAAGCCGAGCTCAACGCCCGCTATGAGTCCAGGCAGTTTGCCTGCGGCATGGTATTGGCGGCCCCCGGCAAGGGCGAGAGCAGCACAGACCGCGTTTTCTCGGGACTCTGCCTGGTGGCGGAGAACGGGAAACTCCTCGCTTCCGAAGAAAAGGCGGGAAGCTTTGCGGTTTCCGAAATTGACGTGGAGCACATGATGGCCCTGCGCCGGTCTCTGGACTGCTTCGACGCCCCCTCGGACTATCTCCGCTTCAGCTGGGGCGGAGACCTTGAGGACACTTCCCTCACCCGCACCTACGCCATGCATCCCCATCTTCCG
This sequence comes from uncultured Clostridia bacterium, assembly GCA_946411545.1. Taxonomy (GTDB): domain Bacteria; phylum Bacillota; class Clostridia; order Oscillospirales; family Oscillospiraceae; genus Limivicinus. The sequence continues at coordinate 11 of CAMKEK010000102.1, read as the reverse complement.
GAAACGGGAGA
>CAMKEK010000101.1:0-5368 GCA_946411545.1 uncultured Clostridia bacterium | reverse complement strand
CCGGATGCCGAAGGAAACTATCGGGTGGACGTGACCTGGCTTCCGGAAGAAACGGAAAACGGGATCCTGGTCCACGGTGTGGCGGAGGTCCGCTGCGAGGAAACGGAAGCGCCGGTTTACCGCCTGGAGACGGAACGCTTTCGGACGGGGGTGAGCGCTTGAAACAGGTACCGATCAAGCTTGGACCGCTGGCGCTGCTTCTGACGGTGATCAGCATCTGCGTCACGACGCTGGCCATTCTGACTTTTACCACGGCGCGGGCGGATCTGCGCCTGGCGGAGAAATATGCACAGACGGTACAGACCCGTTACGCGCTGGAGCGGCAGGGACAGGAATTCCTCCGCGACCTGAGCGAAACGGACCCCGGAGACTACGGTCTTATGGACTGGGAACGCGATGCCGCGGGGGTTTACTGGACGGAATTTGAACAGGACGGCGCCAGCCTGCGGATCGGCTTTCGGCCGGACCGGGAGGCAGGCTTCACCGTGGTCTCCTGGCGGCAGGAAAAAAGCTGGGTCGAAGATGACAGCATCGGAGATCTTTGGGACGGAGGAATGATGCCATGACCATATTGGAAATCCTGCAGAAGGCAATCGAGCTGGATGCGGCGGATATCTTTCTGGTGGCGGGGCTGCCGGTCACCTTTAAGTGCGGCGGACGCCAGGAGCGGTCCCGGGAGGACTTTCTGCGGCCGGACGATATCGGCACGCTGGTGGATGCCATCTATGAAATCGCCCACCGGCAGCGCATCAATCTGGACAACGGCGTAGACGACGACTTTTCCTTCGCGGTATCGCACCTGGGACGTTTCCGGGTGAATGTGTTCCGCCAGCGCGGGTCTCTTGCCGCGGTGGTCCGTGTGATCCATTTCGGCCTGCCCGATCCGGTGAAGCTGGGGATTCCGGAGAGTGTGCTCTCCCTCGCGGACAACAAAAAGGGCCTGGTGCTGATTACCGGCTCGGCCGGAACCGGAAAATCCACCACGCTGGCCTGCATGATCGACCGCATCAACCGCAGCCGGGACTGCCATATCATCACCATGGAGGACCCGATCGAATACATTCACCGGCACGACAAGGCCATTGTCACCCAGCGAGAGATCTCCATCGACACGCCGGGGTATCTGGAATCGCTGCGTTCGGCGCTGCGCGAGAGCCCGGACGTGATCCTTCTTGGAGAGATGCGGGATTATGACACCATCTCGGCCGCCATGACCGCGGCGGAGACCGGCGTCCTGCTGCTGAGCACCCTGCATACCAGCAGCGCGGCAAACACCATCAACCGGATCCTGGATGTGTTTCCGGCCAATCAGCAGAAGCAGGTCAAGATCCAGCTGGCGCAGATCCTGAAAGGCGTCGTCTGCCAGCAGCTTGTTCCTTCTGTAGACGGCGGACAGACCGCCGTATTTGAAATTATGAAATCCACCACGGCGATCCAGAATATGATCCGTGAAGACAAGCTTCACCAGCTGGAGTCGGCCATGCAGGCCGGCGCGGCGGAGGGTATGTGCACCATGGACGGAAGCCTCCTCAAGCTTTATCGGGAGAAAAAGATCACGAAAGACACCGCGCTGCTCTCCTGCGTCAATTACGAAAACATGGCAAAACGGCTGAGCCTCTGAGTCCGGCAGCAGACGGACAGGCTCATGATTGCAGAGAGGAAAAGAAAATGAGGATGACAGAGGCCAAACAGGATGTCCTGTATGTGAGAATGCTCGGCGGCTTCTCCGTACGCTGGAACGGGAAGCTGATCGCAGGCGGCTCCAAGGCGAGCGAGTCGCAGCTGACGTCCCTTCTGCAGATTCTGATCCATAACCGCGCCCACGGGGTATCCAGGGACCGCCTGGAGGAGCTGTTGTTTGAAGAGCGGGACATGGCGAATGTGCACCATGCCCTGCAGAGCGTCATCTATAATACGAAAAAGAAGCTGCAGAAGGCGGGGCTGCCGCCGGTCAACTACATCGAGCAGCGCAAAGGCGTGTTTTTCTGGACGGAAGCGATCCCGCTGGTCGAGGATGCGACGGAATTCGAACGGCTCTGCCTTGAGGCCGAAGCCGAGGAGAATCCGGAGGTCAAAATCGCGCTGTATCAGGAAGCGGCACACTGGTATACCGGCGAGTTTCTGCCGAACCAGACGGCGGTGATCTGGGTTGCGCAGGAGGCGAGGCGGCTGAAGGCGCTGTTCTGCGCCTGTGTGGAACATGGCGCTGCCATGCTGCGGCAGAACCAGGACTACTTCCAGCTGGAAGAGCTCGGTGCGCTGGCCTCGAAAATCGATCCGCTGGCAGACTGGGAAACGCTGACCATGGAGGCGCTGGTGTCGCTGGGCCGCTATGACGAAGCGCGTCAGCTCTATGACGACACCGTGCAGCTCTACTTCAATGAACAGGGGCTGCGTCCCTCCAGAAAGATGCTCAAGCAGCTTGAGCGTCTGGGTGCCGAGATGCAGCACCAGCACGAGACGCTGGACGTGATTCAGACGGAGCTGTCCGGAAAGGGAGATGACTTCCCGGGAGGATATCTCGTCAGCTACCCGATCTTTGTGGGAATCTACCGCATGGTGGAGCGGATGCTGGAACGCGGCGGGCAGTCGGTTTACCTGATGCTGTGCACGGTGATTGACGGCAAGGGCAATCCGCTGCGCGAGGGACCGATGCTGGAAGAGCTTACCAAACGGATGGGGGACTCGGTCCGACGGTCCATCCGGCGGGGCGACGCGATGTGCCAGTACGGGAAGGGACAGTATCTTGCGCTTCTGGTCAATACCACCCGCGAAAACTGCGGCGTGGTACAGAAGCGAATCAACGAGCGCTTCCTGGTCGGACGGCAAAGGACCAAGATCCAGTACTACGTCAACTCCGTCTTCTGGGTGCCGCCGCTGGAACTGACGGACCCAAGCATGCGGGAGCAGCAGTGAGGGATACAGCGGTATGAAGAAGACGCAATGGTACATCGGCGCACCGAACGGGGTGGTCCTCTGTGTCAATCGGAATGACGCGGGGGAGCTCGGCGGTGTGTTCTACCACAGTTACAGCGAGACACCGGTCCCTTTTCAGGGAATCGGGCAGATGACGCTGCGGATGGAAAAGCTCTATGACTGGCTGCGCTTTCCGTACCCGGGAACCAACAGCCGGACCTTCGGCGAAGAGCCGAAGCCGGACGGCAGAATCCATGAAAGGAAAAGAATCATGAGTGACGAGACGCTTCTGGCACAACACGGAGACATCGGGACCTTCATTGTAAGAGTCCAACACCGGCAGAACAGCAGCTGGCAGGGGAGAATTACATGGATGGAAGAGGACAGGACCATTCAGTTCCGCTCGGTCTGGGAAATGATCAAACTGATCGAAAGCGCAGTGGACAGTGTCAGTCAGGGGGACGAAAAGGAGACCACCTGGTTCCCGGAAGAGGACGAAGCGGGGCAGAAGGCCTGATTTCAGAGATCCGGAAATAAGGTGCAGGAGGAAAAAACATGCTGACAATCGAAAAACTCAGAGCTTACGGCGCAAATGTGGACGAGGGTCTGGGGCGCTGCATGAACAACGAGGCGTTCTATCTGCGCCTGGTGAATATGGCGGTGGGGGACGCCGGCTTTGAACGGCTGCACACCGCCCTGAAGCAGGGGGACCGGAAGGAAGGCTTTGAGGCGGCGCATGCCCTGAAAGGCATGCTGGGAAACCTCTCCCTGACGCCGCTTTCCAAACCGGCCTCGGATCTGACAGAGCTCCTGCGCGCAGAGACGGCGACCGGGACAGAGACGGACTGCCATGTACTGATGGAAGAGATCCTGAGGCAGAGGGAAAAACTGCTGCAGCTGAGCGATGAAGCGTAATTACCAGCAGGAGCTGGACGGGATCATTGCCCGGCAGGCGGGGAAGCGTCCCCGCCTGCTGCTGCACAGCTGCTGCGGACCCTGCAGCGCACCGGTTCTCGAGTATCTGACACAGTATTTTGACGTGACGCTGTTCTGGTATAATCCGAATATCTGGCCTCAGGAGGAATTTGACCTCCGGCTGGAGGAGCAGCGGAAGCTGATTCGGGCCATGGGGCTGGAGGAGCGGGTGCGGCTTGTCTGCATGCCGAGAAACAGCGAGCGGTGGTACCGGGCGACAGAGGGACTGGAACATGAGCCGGAAGGCGGGAAGCGGTGCACGGAATGCTTTCGCCTCCGCCTGCGGGAAGCGGCCGCCTACGGGGCGGAAGAGGGGTTTGACTGCTTCTGCAGTACGCTGACGCTTTCCCGCCACAAGGATCCGCTGCGCATCAACGCCCTGGGCGAACAGTTTGCAGAGGAGTTCGGCATCCCGTGGCTGCCTTCCGAGTTTAAAAAACGCGGAAGGGAACTGCGGTCCAAACAGCTCTGTGAGCAGTACGGCATCTACCGCCAGGATTACTGCGGATGCGAATACTCGGTAAGAAAAACACTCTCTTCGGAGATTTTAAAAGAAAAGAAAGAGTCTGAGGTGCAATCATGAAAGTGAGAAAAGCGATTATCCCCGCGGCGGGGCTGGGGACCCGGCTGCTTCCCAACACCAAGAGCATCCCGAAGGAAATGCTGCCGCTGGTGGACAAGCCGGTTTTGCAGTACATCGTGGAAGAAGCGGTGGCCGCCGGTGTGGAGCAGATCCTGATCATCACCAACCGGGGCAAATCCCCGATTGAAGATTACTTCGACTACGCGCCGGACCTGGAGGAGCGGCTTCTGAAGGACGGAAAGGAAAAGGAAGCCCGGACGATCCGCGCGGTTGCGGACATGGCGGATGTCCTCTTCCTCCGCCAGAAGGAGACCAAAGGCCTCGGACACGCCGTCTGGCGCGCGAAGAGCTTTGTGGGCGACGAGCCTTTTGCCGTGCTGCTGGGCGACGATATCATGCTGGGGGAAAAGCCGGTCCTGAAACAGCTGGTGGAAGCCACGGAAGCCAACGACTGCAGCGCGGTGGCGATCCACGAGGTGCCGGATGAGCTGATCGTGAAGTACTCCTCGGTAAAAATGGAGGAGAAGCTCTCCGACCGGGTCTACCGCATCAGCGATATGAACGAGAAGCCGACCCTGGAGGAAAAGTTCTCCAACTACGCAATCTTGGGCCGCTACGTGCTGACCCCGGGGATCTTCGAGATCCTGGAGCATACCGCGCCGGGCCGCAACAACGAGATCCAGCTGACCGACGGCATGAAGGAGCTGCTCAGCCGGGAGCGGATGTGCGGCGTCGACTTCGAGGGCAGACGCTACGACACCGGAAACCTGAAGGGCTACCTGGAAGCCATCATCGATTTTGCGCTCCTCAATGAGGAAGCGGGAGACTGGCTGCGCGAGTTCATCATTCAGAAGGCGGATTTGCTGCGCTGACGGAAATTTTAGTTGACATCGA
>CAMKEK010000100.1:0-5373 GCA_946411545.1 uncultured Clostridia bacterium | reverse complement strand
GGGATGCAGAGCGTGCCGCTCTTTCCGCCGCCGACCCAGGGGACCGGCGTTCCCTCCGGTGCATGGAGACGCTCCATAAGATCCCGGATCAGGCTCTCCGTGTCGCAGTGCTTCACGATGCGGTGAATCGGCTCGAAGACCTGGCTTGAATCGTGAATGTTGTTCAGTTCGCAAAGCGCATAGCGGGCAGGATGCCGGGTGAAGTCCTGATCCGGATGCTGCGCCTTCAGCTCTTCATAGCAGGCCTTTGCCGTTGCGAGGGAGTGGTTTCCGTCGCCCACGGCATAAAGGAGACGGGCATTCGGGTGCTTTTGCCGCTCGCGCTGTTCATAATCCGCGATTCGGCGCTCCAGCGCGCGTTTTTCCTCCCCATCCACCAGCCAGCCGGCTATATGTCCGCCGCCCAGCATCAGCTCAAAATCGTACAGCTTCTTCAGGCGGTCTCGGCAGGCGGTCAGCGTCTCGATCACCTCATTGCGTTCGTCGTTGCAGAGCAGCAGGACGTGCGGCAGCTCCAGCGGGGCCCCTCTTCGGACCGCCATGCGGGGCGGAATCCGCTCGGAAACCGTCTGTTCGGTCGCGCGTACGGCGGCATCCACCGCGCCGCTGTAGTCGTACTGTTCCAGGTCCACCTTGCCGATGAGGCCGCGGCGTACCTGCCCGCTGTGCAGCGTGCGTTCGATATAGACGAAGCTGTCGCGGTATGTCCGCAGGAGTCCCCGCCCGATATAGTCCGCCATCGTCTCATGAATCTCTTCGATGGCCCCATCGGAGGTCGAGAGCCTGCACTCCGGCAGGATCAGGTGCCCGGCCGAGGGCACGCCCTCGGTCAGGCTGTCGACCTTTTCCCAGTACTCAGGCTGGGACGTAAACTGATCACATGCAATGACTGCCCAGCGCTGCAGATCGCAGTTCTCCGGAAGGAGAACATCGGCAGCACCGAAGCAGTCATGGTTCTTTGATAAATTCTCTGTCATAGATACCACCTTTACTCCATATCGGCGGTGGTCGCGGCAAACACGGTCTGCGCCTCTTCTGTTGGGAGCACAATCCGGGCATCCGGTTCCCGGTCTCCCTGCTCCACCGCAATCAAAAGCCGTCTGTTCTCGGGCATGCCGCCAATGCAGGTTGAGAGCGTGATGATGTGGCTGTCAGTGGTGACGTTCACATCGTCCAGCCACGTTCCGTTCTGAAGCGAGCGGAGATATGCGGCGCGGTCGGCTTCGATCATGTCATTGTACGTGTAGGTAATATAGCGGTCATCATAAACTACGATTGCGCAGACCTTATAGTCGTGCTCCTCGGTCATCGTGTAGATGTGGATATCACGGTGCTGTTTCATGTATTCGACGTTGTCATACTGGTTGAGTGTGCCGAACATGCTTCCGTCGCTCATGTTGTGTCCGTAGATTACCGTGTTGAAAGTGTCAAAATTCTGCCCTTCCTCCAGGTTGGTATAAATGGAGCCGGGATAGCCGCTGTAGCCCTCGATGGTGATGTTCAGATAGTAGTTGTCCTCGGTGGGGTGCTGCAGGATGGGATAGTGGATGTTCGTTCCCGGAATGTCCAGCAGCGCGATCACATGGGGGTTCTGCTCACGATAGCGAAGGAGGTCCTCCGGCGGGTCATAGGGCTCCGGCGTGGGTGTCGGCGTCGGGGTCGGAGTGGGCGTCGGGGTTGGGGTTGGCGTGGGGGTCGGCGTCGGGGTCGGGGTCGGCGCTGGTGTCTCCGTCGGGGCCGGCGCCGGGGTCAGGGCGTAGGACTCATGAATCAGAAAAACAACAACTCCCAGCGCGATGCCGAGGATCAGCACCGTGAGGATGGTGAAGAAGTTTCTTTTTTTACTGTTCATTTGCGTCAGCTCCCTGTCTATGGTTCGGGCGGCGGCAGACAGCTGCCGCCGCCCGGTGTCGTTTTCTCCTGCGTCTTACTTCGTACCGAAGATTCTGTCACCGGCATCGCCGAGGCCGGGAACGATGTAGCCGTGATCGTTCAGATGGTCGTCCAGAGCGGCGACAAAGATGTCGACATCCGGATGATCCTCCTGCATCTTCTTCACGCCCTCCGGCGCGCCGATGATGCTCATCAGCTTGATGTGCCGGACTCCCGCTTCCTTCAGGAAGGAGATTGCCGCGGACGCACTGCCGCCGGTCGCAAGCATCGGGTCAACCACGATGGCGTCGCGCTCTTTGATATCGGGCGGCATCTTGAAATAGTACTTCACCGGCTCCAGGGTCTCGGGGTCGCGGAACAGGCCGATGTGTCCGACCTTGACGTTGGGCATCATGCTGACCATGCCGTCCACCATGCCGAGACCGGCACGGAGGATCGGGACGACCGCCAGCTTCTTGCCGGAAATGCGTTTGCAGTGTGCCACGGCAACGGGTGTTTCGACTTCGACCGGCTCCAGGGGGAGATCTCTGGTCGCTTCATAGCACATCAGCATGGCAATTTCGGAAATGATTTCACGGAATTCCTTCACACTGGTGTTTTTATCGCGCAGAATGGACAGCTTGTGCTGAATCAGGGGATGATCGAATACGCAAACATTGCTCATGGTCCAAACTCCTTTTCAATTAAACCTGCCTCGTGGATGGATCGGCAGGGAATTTACGGATTGTTTTCCCGGTTCAGGCGGGCCTGGCGCTCGCGCTCGGCCTGGGAAAGGCGGAGATACACCGGCAGAAGCTCCTGTGAGGTGCCGGGCTTCTGCCCCGCGGCCTCCATGGCCACGCCCCAAGCGTTCTGCCAGCGGAGGTTTTCCGGCGGCATACGGAAGTCCAGTCCCTGCTCGCGGAAAAAGCCGGCAGCCAGCTCCGTGCCGTCCCCCACCAGGAAGGGCGCTTCGCCCATATTGCGCAGCTCTTCGCACAGCGCGGAAAGAGGGATCGCCCGGTCCGGGCACAGGCGGAGAGGTTTCCCCTCCTCGATCCGGAAAAGCGCGTTATAGACCTCGGAGCGCCGGGCGTCCATCACGGCACAGACAAGCCCTCCGGCCGCAACGCCGTTCCAGGCCATCGCTGCCAGGGTCGAAACACCGACGCAGGGCTTCTCCGCAGCCCAGGCCAGGCCCTTTACCGTCGCAATGCCGATCCGGATGCCGGTGAACGAGCCGGGGCCCTGGGCCACCGCGAAGCAGTCGATCTCTTTCATCCCGGTTCCGGCGTTTTTCAGCAGGTCCTCCGCCATCGGCAGAAGTGTCCGGCTGTGGGTCAGACCGCTGCACTGGATGACCTCGCTGATCAGCCGGCCGTCTTCGCACAGTGCCGCGGAGGCGGCTTTCGCAGAGGATTCAAATGCAAGGGTCAGCATAGGTCTCCCCCTTCCACCGTGATCCGGCGCTCGTGATCCGAAAGCTTTTCAAAGCGAATCCGGATCTCGCTTCCGTCGAAGGCGTCTTCCACATTCTCGCTCCACTCGACAGCCAGGATGGCGTTTCGCCGGAGATAATCCTCCCAGCCGATGTCAAACAGCTCGTCCGCGCCGTTGAGGCGATACATGTCAAAATGGATCAGTTCCCTCTCGCCGAGGTATTCGTTTACAATGGTAAAAGTCGGGCTCGAGACCGTACAGTCCAGTCCCATTCCCTCCGCAAGCCCTCTCACCAGCGCGGTTTTTCCCGCTCCGAGCTCTCCGTACAGGCAGAGTACGGCGGGGGCGGAAATCCGCTTTGCAAGCTCCCGGCCGAAGGCTTCTGTTTCGTGTTCATGATGCGTAATGATTTCTTTCATACGATCCGCTTTCTGTCTCTGGGTTTTTCAAGGTAGTGTACCACCTTTTAGATGACTTGTCAAACCGGGAAATCAGTCGTCACGAACGAAATCCCCACTCTGTTTGAGTGGGGATTGAAAACGGGATGATCAGAGATTTTCGTATTCCTCGTAGAGGGCATCCATCTCTTTTTTGAGCTGCTCGCTCTTTTCGGCGCCGCTCATTTCCGCGCTGGCATTTTCAAAGGCAACACGGCAGGCATTGAGGTACTTCCGGTCGACCTCACGAATACGCGCGCTGATCTGCTTCATGATCTTCAGGAGCTGTTCGGGCTTGTCCTTGAAATACTCGTTCAGTTCCTGATCGCCGATCTCATTGAGCGCCGTGTCGTCTTCCAGCGCCACGGCCGTCGCGGAGCGGGGATACACCTCGATCATGCCCATCTCGCCGAGGAAGTCGCCGGCTTTGAGTTCGGCAAGCTGGTGAACCTTCTCTGTCTCGTAATCGGCAAAGACGCCAACCGTACCCTTCGCGATGTCATACATCACCGAAGGAAACTCCCCCTGCCGGAAAATAACGTCACCTTTCTTGAAAACCAAGGTATTCATTGTTCTTCCCCCTTCCGTCAGTTATGCGCATAGTAGTTGTAGCCTTTGTAGGCCGCGCAGAGCTTCTGCAGGCTGGCCAGCAGGCCGCCGCTCTTCTTCCCGCCGGTCTTCTCGGCGGCTACGGTATCGTGCACCGTGCGGCAGGCTTCCAGGTAGTCCTTCGATGTGCGGCGCAGCCGGTTACACATCTGCTGCATCAGGACAAGGACCTTTGCCGGCGCCTTCTCAAAGTACTCATAGAACTCTTCTTCCGAGATCACCGATACCACGGTCTCATTCGTCAGCGCGACAGCCGTCGCCGAGCGCGGAGCGTGATCCAGCAGGCCCATTTCCCCGAAGATCTGATCGACGTAAAGCTCTGCAATCTTTTTCTCATCCGGCTCGCCATAATGATCAAAAATGCCGACTCTGCCGGATTGAATATCATACATGCAGTCACCAGCGTCCCCCTGACGGAAGATGACCGCACCCTTGCCAAATGTTTTGATATTCATATCAATTTCCTCCTGCAAACTGATATATTTGTATAAATAACCACATGTTATTGTAGCATTGAATCGTGGCATAGTCAAGACTAAGAAAAAGGAAAACAAGCCCGGAACCTCTTTCCTTGCTTGTTTTCCCATGGGTTGATTTGACCCCATTATGTTTGTTTTAATTCTATTATTCGCCCAGATAGGCGCGCTTGACCGCTTCGTTGGTGAGCAGCTCCGCCCCCGTCCCGTGGAGGGTGATCTCTCCCGTCTCCAGGACATAGGCAAGATCCGCCGTTTTCAGAGCCATGTTCGCGTTCTGCTCGATCAGCAGAACCGTGACGCCCTGGCGGTTAATCTCCCGGATAATCTCAAAAATACCCTTTACCACCAGCGGGGCAAGGCCGAGGGAGGGCTCGTCCATCATCATGAGCTTCGGGCGGCTCATGAGCGCGCGGCCCACCGCCAGCATCTGCTGTTCCCCGCCGGAGAGGGTTCCGGCCATCTGCCAGGAGCGCTCCTTCAGCCGCGGAAACAGCTCGTAGACCCATTCAATGTCCTTTTGGATTCCCGCCTTGTCC
>CAMKEK010000099.1:0-5374 GCA_946411545.1 uncultured Clostridia bacterium | reverse complement strand
GTCCGCGTTCCGAAAACTCCGCGGAACTCGTCCCGGAGAGCGGGGAAGAGCAAAGCCGCGAAGCGGATAAAAACGCCCGGGCGGAGCTTCCGGAACCGGAAGATCTGAGCAAGCCGGCAGCCCCCGTTGATTCCGAGAAGACTGCGGATCGGCGTATACCGGAATCCGCCCTTCGCGTCGGGGGGCGCAGTTCTGAGACCGAGTACTGGATCTTTCTTGGAATCTTCTCGGCACTCGCAATGGGCGGCAGCCTGTGGCTGCTTGAAAAGAGCCGCAGAAGAACGCTTTGATCCGGTGACCATGGACAAAACCGAAGAGAGACAATGAGACCCGCGACAGGGAAGATTCTTGTCGCGGGTTTTCTCAGTTCAATGTGCCGTCCATTTTTTCGGTCAGATGCAGAACGCGGTCCCGAAGTGCCGCATGCTCCGGCAAAGAAAGCGTTGGGTCCAGCGAGAGAAGTCTGTCCGCGGCTTCTTTGCTTTTCATCAGGGTATCGGTGTCGGTGCCGAGATCCGCCACATGCATGTCCGGCAGGCCGTGCTGGCGGGAGCCGAAAAAGTCGCCCGGACCTCTGAGACGCAGATCCTCTTCGGCAATTCGGAAACCGTCTCCGGTTTCGCACATGATCTTCATGCGGGCTTTGGCCTCATCCGTCTCGGAATCTGTCACCAGAACACAGTAGCTTTTGTGCCTTCCGCGACCGACGCGCCCGCGAAGCTGATGAAGCTGGCTGAGCCCGAACCGGTCGGCGTTTTCCACCAGCATCAGGGCGGCGTTGGGAATGTCCACGCCTACCTCGATTACCGTGGTGGAAACCAGGACATCCAGAGTCCCGTCTACCATTTGCTGCATCACACGATCCTTGTCCGATGCTTTCATTCTTCCGTGTACACAGCCGATCCGAAGCTCCGGCAGTTCCGTCTGAAGCTGATTTGCATACTCCACCGCAGAGAGAAGTCTCTTGCCGCTTTCACTCAGAGCGGGGTCCGCTTCCTCGTCCTCTTCCACCTTGGGGCAGACGACGAAAACCTGCCGCCCTTCTCCGCATAGTTTTTGTATGAAGGCGAGCAGACGCGGATGGTAGGCACTGCCGACACAGAAAGTGTCGACTTTCTGCCTGCCGGGAGGCAGCTCATCCAGTGCGGACAGAGCCAGGTCACCATAGATGATGAGGGCAAGTGTACGCGGAATCGGCGTGGCGGACATAACATAAACATGGGGAGACAGCGCGTCGGCGTCCGTATGCTCGCCGGTACCGAAGCGGGATCTCTGTTCCACACCGAAACGGTGCTGTTCATCGGTGATGGTAAGGGCGAGACGGGTGAAGCGCAGGCCATCGCTGAGCAGGGCGTGGGTTCCGATGATCAGGTCAAGGCTGCCGGTTTCGAGGGTTTCGACAAGCTCCCGCTTTTCTTTTGCCCTTGTGGAACCGGTCAGCAGGCCGACCCTGACCCCAAGAGGACCGAGAAGGTCAGTCAGCGTCCGGTAGTGCTGTTCCGCAAGAATCTCGGTCGGCGCCATGAAGGCGGCGGCATACCCGGCCTGGAAGCACTGCCATACAAGCGCAGCGGCAACCAGCGTTTTGCCGCTGCCCACGTCGCCCTGCAGGAGCCGACTCATCTGCCGGCCGGAAGCCATGTCCGAAGCCGCTTCTTCTATGGCACGGCGCTGCGCACCGGTTGGAGAGAAGGGAAGCGATTCCAAGAAAGGTGCAAAATCGGACTTCGGAACAACGATTCCCGGACGCTCTGATTTTCGGCGACTGCCGAGGGCGCAGGAGAGGAGAAACAGCTCTTCGAATACAAAGCGTTTTCTGGCCCGGTTCAGGGAATCAATATCCTGCGGAAAGTGAATGCTTTCATAGGCATCTTCCGCCCCAATCAGACGGTATTCCGACCGAACGGAATCGGGGAGAAGCTCCGGAATCCGGCCGTGGCAGCTGTCCAGCCCCTGGCGGATGCTCTGCCGCAATGCGTTTTGCGCAAGACCGCTGACAAGGCGATAAACCGGGACAATTTTACCGGTGACGGACATTTTGCCGGAGGGAAGATCCTCCGGCTCAAAGACGGGATTGGTGAGGCTCCGGCGAGACCCATTGACCTCCATTTTCCCGTAGAATCGGTAAGAACCGCCGCGATGGAGCTGATTTCGTACATAGCTCTGGTTGAAATAGGTCACGGTCACCTCGCCGCTGTCGTCATACACGCGAAGACGGACCAAATCCAGGCCGCGGCGTATTCTGGAGAGTAGGGGTTCCTCTGCGACGACGGCGGAAATACAGACGGTCTCGCCGTTTTGAACCAGGGCAATCGGCTTGAGGCTGCTTCGGTCTTCATAGCGGCGCGGGAAATAAGAAATCAAATCAAACAGAGAAAAGACGCCGAGCTTGTTCAAAGCCTGCGCCCTTTTCTCTCCGATTCCTTTAATGCTTCGTATATCGTTTCGAAACGATTCCATGGTGTTATTCTGCGTACCGCACCTTGTAGTCTCCGGCGGCGGAATTGGCACTGTACACATCAATGAGCCCCTTGGTGCAGATGACCTGATTGCTCTTGGTGATCAGGATCATTTCAAAGCCGCCGTACTGACGCCAGTAATTCAGCGCACGGGCTTCACCGAGGACAAACATCGCCGTAGAAAGCGCGTCGGCCATCGTACCGTCTTCACAGATAATGGTGGCAGACAGCAGATTGTTGGATACCGGGGACCCGCTCAGGGGATTGATGATGTGGTGATAGGTATTGCCGTCGAACTCAAAGAAACGCTGATAGCTGCCGCTGGTGACAACGGCCGTCTCACCGACCTGGACGGTGCCGACCCAGCTGGCCGTGTTGTTCGGATCCTGAATGGCGACGGTCCACTTGCTGTCATCAGGCTTGAGGCCGAGGGTCTGGACGTTTCCGCCCAGAGAGATGATACCGCTTTTGACACCGGCCTGGCGCATGGCGCTGATGGCATTTTCCGCCGTACAGCCCTTTCCGATGGAACCGAAGCTGATCTCCGTATCGGCAGGGAAGTTGACGGAATAGGAGCCGGTGGCCGGATAGCTGGTCAGGACCATCTTGTCAAAAGCTTTCCGCTTGAGCTGTGCCTGGATTTCCTCATACAGCGGGACGTAGTAGCGTCCGTCAACAAAGCCCCAGAGCTTGATGAGCGGGTACAGACTGAGATCAAGAGAGCCGTCGGATTGGTCGTAAACCGTTTTGGCCGTGCTGAGCATCTTGGCAATCTGCGCATTGACGACGACATTCTGGCCGTTTGCATGATTGATGGCATAGGTGGTGCTGGTGGGCAGCTCCGGATCCAGCAGTGCCTCCATCGAGTTGATCACGCTGCTTGCCGCGGCGAGGCCTTCCTCAGCATGCTTCCCATAGGCGGTCAGCGTCATGACCGTATCCATGGCAAAGATCTGCTTCTGCTCCATGGCGGAGGCGGAGCCGCATGCGGTAAGCGTGAGCAGCGAAGCAACGCAGAGAAGCAGTGCCGCAACGCGGGTAAAGTGCTTATACAAGGTTCTTGTGGGATTCATAGAATTCATCATAATCCTTTAACATGTACTTGAGAAGATTCGGCGTATCGAGCTGATACGGACACTTGGAAGCGCAGGAGCGGCAGCCGATACAGTCTTCGATCTTGTGCATCTTGGCATACCATTCATCGGTCATGTACTGCTGCCAGGGGGAGCGGCGAAGGAGCATATTCATGCGTGCGCAGTTGCGAATCTCAATCCCCATGGGACACGGCATACAGTATCCGCAGCTGCGGCAGAAGCTTCCGGAGAGTTCCTTGCGCTCCTTGGCGATGAAGGCTTCAAGCTCCTCATCCAGGTCCGGATCTTCCTCCGCAACCTGAAGCCACTGCTCCAGCTGCTCCAGCTCCTGGACTCCCCAGATGGGGACCACATTATCGTACTGCTTCATAAATGCGTGGCAGGCGCGGACGTTGGTAAGCAGGCCGCCGGCGAGCCCTTTCATCGCAATGTAGCCGACATTGGCTTCCTTTGCCCTTGCGGCGAGGGCAAGGTCCCGCTCTGCGGAAATATAGCTGAACGGGAATTGGACGGTCTCAAAGAGCCCGGAATCGATGCACTCTTCCGCGACCTTGACACGGTGGGTGGTCACACCGATATGACCGATCCAGCCGCGCTTCTTTGCTTCCAGAGCACCGGCATACGCGCCGTCGGGATCGTTGGGGTCCGGAACCTCGGGCACCTGATGGAACTGGAAGAGGTCGATATAATCGGTCTTCATCATGCGAAGACTGTTTTCAATATGGTTTAGAACGCCGGCCTTGTCTTTTGCGGCACTCTTTGTGGCGAGTACAATGTCACCGCGTACATCACTGAGTGCGAGACCGATCTTTTCTTCACTGTCGGTATAGGCATTGGCGGTGTCGAAGAAACGGATTCCACCCTCGTATGCGGCACGCAGCAGCTTCACGGCATAGTCTTTGTCACAGCGCTGAAGCGGGAGACAGCCCAGGGAAGGCTTGGTGGCCACAAGCCCGCTTTTACCCAGAACGACGGTTTTCATTGCGTGTTCATCTCCTTCAATAAACGAAAATAGAAAAACAGGGCTTTACTTTATCAACTTTCAATGGTATAATACCATGCGTTGTCTGGATTATACCAAATTCATGGGATAAAGGCAACAACTATCTGCAGATGCGGCTGTAGCTCAGCTGGATAGAGTGCCAGACTCCGACTCTGGAGGTCGTGGGTTCGAATCCCGTCAGCCGTACCAAATCAGAACTGTACGAACATAGGCAATAATCCGTGAATATGGGATCGTTGTCATTGTACCGTACTGACAGAAATAGCCTCGTGCGTGTAAAGACGTGCGGGGCTATTTCTGTTTTTCCTCGCGATCCTACAGCATTTGTACACATTACAAAGTGGCTGCACAGAGAATGAGTCCAAGCAGCCGCAAGAAAAAGTTTTGTCGGGCGGTAGATATATCAAAGCTCAAATGATATAATAACAATATATCGTTGATCGGCCGCGCATGAAGAAGCAAACAAATCTCTATAGCTTTTATCAGTTCTATAAGACCTTTCCGGAGATTTTCCACGCAGCGAGTGGAAAATCTCAACCGCTGCTTTCTTGGACTCATTACAGAACGCTCCTTCAGGTTAAAGATGACCGAGCCAGAGCGTGATATGCAAAAAAGCTACTGAACAGATATGCCCGTATGTTTTTATTGTACTGGGAGGCGACCAACGTGACCCCTGAAGAAAGAGCCAGACAACAGATTGATGCCCGTCTTGAACAATCAGGCTGGGTCGTTCAGGATCTGAAAAAAGTGAATCCCATGGCATCTCTCGGTGTTGCGGTCAGGGAATATCCCACCAGCACCGGGCCAGTTGACTATGC
>CAMKEK010000098.1:0-5404 GCA_946411545.1 uncultured Clostridia bacterium | reverse complement strand
CCGGAGGAGTAGTTGACGCGGTAATTGTTATAGAAGTCCCCGCCGCTTTGCAGCTGTTCCAGAAGCCTTCTGTATTCCTCGTTGTCGGGCTCGATCTCAACCGCCCTTTTGGCCGCATCCAGCGCGGCGATTTTTTTTCCGAGGTACATGTTCGCCCCGGCGCAGAGATAGTACCACTTTCCGTCCCGTTCCGAGACAGGGACGGAGGAAAGCGCGTTCAGGGCCTCCTGATACATGCCGTTTCGGATGTAGTTTTTCGCGGCCGTGTATTCCACGCGTTCGGTCTGCTGCTGTGTTCCCTGCCAGCTGTTCCAGGAATAGCCCCAGGGATCTCGGTAGCCGCTGAAAGGATCGGCGTACTGCTGATATTGATACTGATACTGGGTTCCGCCGCTCCCGGCGTACTGCTGCTGTGCCGTACCGTTCTTGATCTGGTCATAGGCGGCGTTGACATCATTCATCATCTGAGCGGCGTGTTCGTCCCCCGGATTCAGATCCGGGTGGTATTTTTTTGTCAGGTCCCGATAAGCCTTTTTGATTTCCTCATCACTGGCATCCCGGGAAACGCCCAGAACTTTATACGGATCCGATACCATGTTCGTCGTCCTTATCGATGTCGAATTTTTGATTAAACTGTGTCCATAGCCCGAGGCAGAGAATGTTCTTCAGTATTCCGACGTCTTCCACCAGCGGGAGCCGGTCAAAATACAGCAGACATTCCCCCAGGAGCATTTGCAGGATATCTGAAAAACGCTTTCCGTTGTCCGCAAGGCCGTAATATCTCCGGAAGGGATTAAAGCGGTTTCGGATCGCGTCCTGATCCAGGTCCATGCAGGCGTCCATAATATAAAGGAAGCGCCCCAGTGCGGCGCCGAAGCGGCGCAGGGTATCACTCCAGTGGTCGTCCCGATATGCAAAAACCTCCGCCATCAATCCGGCGAAGGTCTCCGCGGCGCCGTCCGGGTCCTCGTCTCCGTTCTTTTCGATCTCTCGCAGAGCAAGAACCGCGTCTTTCATCGCGCTGCACTGCCGCGGGTAACGCGCGGATATTCTCTCATAAGCGCCCTTCATGGCCCTTGATGCCGCAAGAGCGGTCAGACTTCCGTCATCTTCCCAGTCGTCCTGCAGCTTCAGATAGCTCAGCGCGACATTCATGTCGGCGGCATAATCGGTATATTCGCTCTGCCACCAGGAATGCGGTTTGACCGGATGCCGCACACAGGTTTCTTCCCCGTTTCTCTCTTCCGCCTCGTAAAGCGACTGGAGCAGCAGAATCAGAAAACACTGGTCGTAATTCAGCGTAAAGCCGCTGAGCCCGCCCCACCGGCTTCGCAGGGACCGACACAGCCCGCAGTAAGCGGCACGGTATCGCGCGTCTTCTTCCGGGGTCAGATGCCCGCGGTCCGCGGTCAGATATCCGAACACTCAGCTCACCCGCGCTTCAGGATTTGCCCATAAAGGAATTGCCGCATTTCCGGCAGACAATCTTGATCTTTCCGCGACCCTTCGGCACACGCAGTGTCGCCTTACAGGCCGGACAGACAAAGAACTTGTAATCCTTCCTCTGGACCCACTGTTCCTTCCGGACGCGGATCATGCCGAGAAAACGTTCTCTCAGCCGGAAATACCTGGCATTCTCGTCACTGCGCCGAATCAGATCTCTGGAAAGCATCCGATAGTAGGTAAATCCAAGCAAAACAAGCGCAATGGGCGAGAGGACGCGGCCGATCCCCCTGCTGAAAATGACCGACAGCAGAATCAAAACCATATCCACGGCCAGCAGGAAACGGTTTAATTCGTCATTGCCGTTCCGACCGATCATGAACTGCATCAATTTTTGCCTCATAGATGCTCACCTTCAAGTCACTTGCGTTCCAGTTACAATCTGATGACTATTTTACTCATATTCCGGCCAAATACATCAAGAATTTGTTAACAAGCTTTTTTACTCCCGATGTTCCTTCATGGAGAGCATCACGATCTTCTCACAGAGCTCGTCATAGCCGAGGCCTTCGACCCGGGCCGCTTTCGGGATCAGGCTGTTCGGGGTCATCCCCGGAAGGGTGTTGACCTCGAGGAACCAGACATTTCCCTCCCTGTCCAGGATATAATCGGAGCGGGAATAGACACGCAGGTCCAGTTCCTTCTGAACCTTCTCCGCCGCCTCTCTCAGAAGCCGGTCCTCCTCCGGGGTAATATTCGCCGGACAGATTTCCTGTGCGCCGAGGGCGCCGCTCTGGTACTTGGCGACATAGTCAAACTCGGTTCCCTCCGGCGGCACCACCTCAATCGGGCTCAGGGCGCGTCCATCCAGCACGGGGACGGTCATCTCGCGCCCGTAGATTTTCTCTTCCACGATGACATGGTTCCCGTATTCCAGGATCTTTTCCAGTGCAAGCTTCAGTTCTTCCCTGGTCTCCGGGAGCTCCACACCGATGGAACTTCCGCCGTTGATGATTTTCACTGCGCAGGGGACCGAAAGCGTCTCGGACAGACGCGGAATGTCCTCTTTCTCATAAATGATCTCCTGCCAGGCCGGCGTGCGTATGCCGCACGGCATCAGGACGCGCTTTGCCATTGCCTTGTTCATGGCCAGAGCGCTCGCGAGCGGGCCGGAACCCGTATACGGTACTCCGCTCATTTCAAGAATCGCCTGAATCTTGCCGTCTTCGCCGTCCTTTCCGTGCAGGCCGAGAAACACACAGTCGGCCATGGCGCAGATCTCGATCACGTTTTTCCCGAGACGGCTTGCGCTCTGTTTCTTCCGACTGTTCCATACTTTCTGCAGATCCGGGGCCTCGGTCCGGATTTCGACCGCCCCGCAAAGCCCGTCCGGTTCGGAAAAAGCCTCTTCCAGGGGCTTGTCATAATTCTCCATGCCGAGAAACATATCCACATAGATCGCCTGGTGACCGCGACGGCGCAGCGCCTGACAGACCGAAGTCGCCGTAACCTGGGCAACATTCCGTTCCGTGCTGACGCCCCCGCCTAAAACAACAATTTTCATATAAGAATGGTTTCCTCCGTAAAATGACGCTGAACATGTTCTTATAAAATACCACAAATCCGTTAAACTCACAAGGGGAAAATGGATTTTTCCCTTCTATTGCAGAAGAACGAAAAACATCGGAGAAATTGCCTCAAAATACCTGCATTTTGGTACAATTTCATACTTGACACTGATCTCAAATCATGTTAATGTTAAGCATCTCAATTGGATAGAGTTTATCCGAAGCAAGATACGACCGCTGCTTAAAGGCAGCTGAGGCCACACGGACAGCCGGGTCGAACGCCGAATGCCGCTGTGATGCGGCGGCAACTTCAGGTTGCCTTATTGATTGAGTTAAAAGCTCAAGTTTTATAAGTTGGTAACTATAAACCAGTGCTGTAAAGCATGCAAACTTGTGAAATGGTCAATAAGAGTAGGTCTTCTTTGCGGATAAGAGAGCTCTGTACCAATCGGGGTATTTTTATACTCTGAAATTTCATGGACTGTATGCTTCTGCATACAGTCTTTTTATTACACAGGAGGATGCCATGAGAAGGAAAATCATCGAGCTGAAAGGAATTACCAAAGCGTTCGACGGGGAGACGGTACTGGACCATATCGATCTGGATATCTATGACAACGAGTTTGTAACGCTCCTGGGTCCAAGCGGCTGCGGTAAGACCACCACACTGCGGATCATCGCCGGTTTTGAGCAGCCCGACGAGGGCGACGTGCTCTTTCTCGGCGAGGACATCGCTTCCCTTCCACCGCATAAGCGCAACGTCAACACCGTGTTCCAGCGCTATGCGCTTTTCCCCCATCTCAACGTCTTTGAGAACATCGCCTTCCCCCTGCGTGTGAAGAAAGTCCCGGCCGCCGAGATTGAGCAGAAGGTCACCGAGATGCTCCGCCTGGTTGCTCTGCCGGGCTTCGAGAAGCGCTCCGTCTCATCGCTCTCCGGCGGCCAGCAGCAGCGCGTCGCCATTGCCCGCGCCCTGGTTTCGGAGCCGAAGGTTCTGCTTCTGGACGAGCCTCTTGCCGCTCTGGACGCAAAGCTCCGCAAGGACATGCAGGCCGAGCTTCACAAGATCCAGCGGGCTTCGGGGATCACCTTCATCTTCGTCACCCACGACCAGGAGGAGGCCCTCAGCATGTCCGACACCGTGGTCGTCATGGCCGAAGGCCTGATCCAGCAGATCGGGACCCCCACGGACATCTACAACGAGCCGCAGAACGCCTTCGTGGCGGACTTCATCGGCGAGTCCAACATCCTCAACGGCATCATGCTGGAAGACCGCAAGGTGAAGTTCCACGGTCATGTGTTTGAGTGCGTGGACGAGGGCTTCGGGAAGAACGAGCCCGTTGACGTGGTGGTGCGTCCGGAGGACGTGGACATCGTGCCGGAGGACAAGGGGCAGCTCAAAGGCGTGGTCACCAGCGTGACCTTCCTCGGGGTACACTATGAAATCATCGTGGATGTACAGGGCTTCAAGTGGATGATCCAGACGACGGACTTCTGCGCGGTGGATTCGCACATCGGGCTCTCCATTGAGCCGGATGCGATCCAGATCATGCACAAGTCCAAGTATTCCGGAATGTTCGGCGACTACAGCAGCTTCTCCAACGAGTTTGACGAGCTGAGCGACGCGGAAGCCGTGGAGGAGGAAGAATGACGAAGAAAAACAATGCCCTGAGGCATGTGCAGAGGGCGGTTCTGGCCCCCTACGGCGCATGGGCCCTGCTGTTCATCGTGGTGCCGCTGTTCTTCGTGGCGTATTACGCGTTCACGGATTCCGCCTTTCATTTCACCACGGAAAACATTACCCGCTTTTTCACGGCGAAAAGCCAGGTCTCTACGGAGAGCGGCGGGACAAAAGAGGTCTATACCTACCTTCTGATCTTCTGGAGATCTCTGAAGCTTGCGATCATCTCCACGCTGATCTGCCTGCTGCTGGGCTATCCCACGGCTTACATTCTCTCCCGGGCTTCGGACCGGACCCAGAAGATCCTGATCACGCTGATCATGATTCCGATGTGGATGAACTTCCTGATCCGGACCTATGCCTGGATGACCATTCTTCAGGACACGGGCATTCTGAACCGGCTTCTTGCAAGAATCGGCCTTGGACCTGTTCACATCATCGGCACCGAGACCGCGGTGGTGATCGGGATGGTGTACGACTACTTCCCGTATATGATCCTGCCGATCTACTCGGTGATGGCCAAGCTGGACATGAAGCTGGTCGAGGCGGCCAAGGATCTGGGCTGCAACGGGTTTAACGTCATGCGGCGGGTCATCTTCCCGCTGAGCCTGCCCGGGGTGATCTCGGGGATCACGATGGTCCTGATCCCGTCGATCAGCACCTTCTACATCTCCCAGAAGCTGGGCAACGGCAAGTTCTACCTGATCGGCGA
>CAMKEK010000097.1:0-5439 GCA_946411545.1 uncultured Clostridia bacterium | reverse complement strand
CCGTTTCTTCCGGAAGCCAGGTCACGTCCACCCGATAGTTTCCTTCGGCATCCGGATTCAGGTCCCTGTCATAGCGAGCCGTCACCCCCGCGGGCTCGGTCATCGGGACGGCATTCCCGTTTTCATTCAGCAGCTTCAGAAGCTCCTCCGGCGTCTCACTGGCGGCCGCGGCTTCGGCCGCGTTCTGCGCGAGAATCACCGCACCGTTCAGCTGTTTTGCTCTCGTGTTCTGCATCTGGGCCAGACCGAACACCTGTGTCAGGACCAGGATGATCAGCACGAATACCACGATCAGCATCAGCGTCTCCAGGTAGAAGCCCGTGATGTGGCTTTGTTTTTTCATCATCCGTCCCTCCCGCTGCGCAGGTGCAGCAGAACGCTGCCCGCATCGGTCCTCAGCTTCAGAAGATTCCCGGGGAGCTTTTCCGCTTCAAACCGCTCCGTCATGCCGAGCCTCTGTGCCTCCTCCGGATTCAGCGCGGCATCCGCCGCGGCATAGTCCTCCAGCAGCATGCCGTCTTTCCGGTAAATCCTCAGGGCATAGCCGCTGCTGCCGTCTGCCAGGGCAAGCACCTGTCCGACCTCCGGCTCTTCCGTCAGGGAAACGGCGTCCGCGGCGTCATAGGCCTTGACCGTTGTCGAGAGATAGGACAGCAGCGCACGGCTCTGCATGTTGTCGTTCTGCCCTTTCACGGTGTTGCGGTAGCTCTGGGCGCCGAACACCACCAGCAGAAAGAACCCCGCCAGAAACAGCGCGGCAACCCCGATGGTATAGAAAC
The DNA here is from genome assembly GCA_946411545.1 of uncultured Clostridia bacterium. Classification (GTDB taxonomy): domain Bacteria; phylum Bacillota; class Clostridia; order Oscillospirales; family Oscillospiraceae; genus Limivicinus. Next base: position 4,660 of record CAMKEK010000097.1, on the reverse strand, counting down.
CAAGGGAAAAATGGCGCTCTTTCTTCACGGTCTGTCCTCCTCTCTTTTAAATCTTCTGTCGGTCCCGCCTTCCGCTCAGCGCATGGTAACGCGCACCGTGGGCGGAAGATTGGACGCAAAGGCCTCATAGGTCACATAGAAGTCTTCCCTGTTCACCTGAAGGCCGTAGTTCTCTTCAAGATACTCCAGATCCGATGGATAAGCCCCCTCCACCGCGTAGCACTGGAGGGCACTGCGCTGGACCGCTTCCCGGATGGCGGCGGCGCTTCCTTCGTCGAGGCCTCTGCCCCCGTCGGAGAAGATCAGCGCCAGCGCCCCAAGCAGCAGCAGAAGCAGCAGGACCCAGAGGATCCAGCTTTTCCGTTTTGCCCGTCTGTCGGAATACATGGCTCTTTCTCCCTCAGGCGATGGCGTTCATCATACCGATCAGCGGCAGCATCACGCTCAGCAGAGACAGCCCCACCGTAAACATCAGCACCCCCGACAGAAGCGGATCGACGATCCCCACCAGGCGTTCCACCAGACTGCCGCAGTTTTCCTCCAGCAGCCCGGTCAGTCTGGCAAGCACGTGCTCCATGTTGCCGCTCCGTTCTCCGGCCAGAAGCATGCGTCCGTAAACCGGCTCAAAGAGCTCCTCGTCGTAGGCCGCCTGGGCAATGCTGTGCCCCTGCTCCATGCGGATGACGCAGCGCTTCAGCTTCTCTTCCACCGGCTCACAGTCGGTCATCGGAAGGCTGTTGAGCACCGCTTCGTCCTGCATCTCGCCGCTGGCAAGAAAGGTGCCCAGGGCCGAGGTAAAGCGGAACATGCCCATATTCTCCAGAATTGAGGCGCAGAGCTCATTCTTTCTCAGGATCGCCTCAACCTTCTTCCGCTTTCCGCTCCTCCAGAGCAGAAGCCCAGTGACCAGTCCGGCCGCCAGCGCCAGCATCAGAACCAGCGCGAACCAGCAGAACACATACGCCAGGCGCACATAGCTGTAGCTTGAGGCAGCTAAGCTCCCGGTCAGGTTGTCGTAGACGTCGGTAAACGCAGGCAGAACCATCACCAGCATCACGGACAGCACCGCGATGATCAGCACCAGCATAGCCGCCGGATAGGTCACGGCATTGCGCAGCTTCTCCGAGATGGTTTTCTGGTCGGCATAATACCGGGCCAGCCGGAAGAGAATGTCCTCCAGGCGGCCGGAGCTCTCCCCTGCCTGAACCATCCGCAGCGCATAGTCCGGGAAAATCCCGCTTTCCTTCATCGCCGCAGCCAGGCCGAAGCCCTGATCCACCTGCTGCTTCATGACGCCGAGGGCTTCCTCCAGAACGCCGCTTCCGTGCGTCCGGTCGCTCTGGAGCAGTGTGATGGCCTCATCCGTCTGGATACCGGCCTGTATCATCATCGCCATGCTCTCACAGAACGCGCTGACCCCCAGATCATCCAGTTTCTTTCCGCTCATTGCTTCACCGCCTGTCTCATGAAATCAGTAATAATAAACGTCTGAATAATTGCTGCCGTCGCCGATAAAGGTGGAATCCGCCCCGTTGGCGGAAAAGGTCAGATCCATGCGGGTCCAGTTTTCTCCCCGGACCTCAAAGCTCACCGTCACCCAGCCGGACTGCGGGGTGTAAAACATGTTCCACGCGTGATACAGCCCCTCCGGCGCCACATAGCCGAAGATCATCTTGGTGGGGATGCCCTGGCTTCGCAGCATCGCGCCCGCAAGGGCGGCATAGTCAAAACAGATTCCCTTTCCGCTGGTCATGGTCTCATCCGGCACCGGAAGATAGCCGCTTTTGACGCTTGCGGCCTTTTCCCGGTCATAGGTGACCTGGCCGCATACATAATTGTAGACCGCACTGACGAGGCCCAGCTCGTCCGACGCTGCCGCGGCAAGCTCCGCCGCTTTCCGGACACAGGCCGAGTCCCGGTTATAATTGATATAGGTGCTCGGCCGCAGAAAAGGCTGGAATTCATCCTGCATCACGACATCGCAGGTAAAGGAATACAGCTCGGAGTATTTCTTGTCCACGACGTTTTCCATCACGCGGAAACGGTAGCTCCCGTTCCCGCCCTGCAGCGGGAAGATCCCCGGCGTCCCGTCCGACGGCAGGTCATAGTTGTATGTGGTCTCATCCTTGACCACCTGGAACTTCAGGCGCATGTCCGAGACGGCGGATACCGCCACATAGCCCTCCGCCAGGCAGGAGACATCCAGCTTGACCCGGTCGCCGATCATTGCCGCCGCCTCATGGAACTGCGCATCCCGGAACTCCGGCGCGGTATAGGCATACGCCGTTTGCTTCGGAAGCAGCGCCGCCGTCAGGGCCAGCAGGGTCAGCACCGTACAAAGAAACCTCTTTCCTGTTTGCAACGGCGTTCCTACCTCCTCCCGTGCGGACTGAAACAGCACGCCTTTTTTCATTAAGATTCATATTATTTTATCATAGAATCAGACACGCTTCAACGGTTTCTTTTCGTTCTTTCCTTGCCTTCCCGGACTTGTTTGTCAGGCCATCCCGCGGCGCTCCATGACCAGCAGTCGGCCGGTCGGAGTTTTCTGCTCCGCGATGCGGTGAAATCCCTCCCGTTCGTAGAATGCACAGGCCGGACGGTTCGCCTCCGCCACCTGAAGGCGCAGGCATGTACGGTTCCGGGCCTCATAGAAGAAGATTGCCCTCGCCAGGAGCTGAATCCCGTATCCCTGATACCGGCAGCCCTCTTTCAGATACAGCAGGCTGATCCAGCCGACCCCCTGTTCCGCGCCCCGCAAGGGATCCAAATCCACCAGGCCGACCGGCTCTTCGCCGTGATACATGCGCAGAACCGAACCCGGCTGAACGCGGTCATGCCGCACCGCCGCCATGTAATACGGGTCCGGGCTGAATCCGTACAGCGACCCGTGGGCAGCCCGCCAGGCATCCGCGTAGCAGGCTTCATAGTATTCCCGGTCGCGTTCCGGGTCAAAGCGTTCGTCCCGGAGATCGCCCGCGGTGTTCCAGCTGCTCTGTGCATCCTGAGGCAGATGGGACACGTCATTCATGTAGTCCACATGAAACGAGCTTCCGTCCCACAGGAGCCTCGTCACCGCGGTGTTTCGAAAGATCGGCAGGCGTTCCGGCTCGGAGAGGGAAATCCCCGTAATTCCGGACATGATACAGCGGATGGTAATGCCGTGGCTGGCTACGGCGACCGTCTTTCCTTCGTTCTCCTGCGCAATTCTCCGGAGCTCCGCCAGGGCTCTCCGGCGTACCTCGCCGAAGGTTTCCGCCCCCTCCAGCCTCCAGTGTTCCGCATCCTCCAGAAACGCCCGGGCAAGTTCCGGCTGGGCATGTCGGATGTTTCCGAAAAAGCATTTCTCCCACGGGCCGACGTCCAGCTCACGCAGTGCGGTCCTGGTCCGGATCGGAAGCTGTCCGCGGCGTGCGGCAGCCTCCGCCGTCAGCACCGCGCGGCGAAGGTCGCTGGAATACACCGCATCCACCGGGATCTTCGAAAACCGCTCTGCCAGCGCTTCGATCTGCCGTCTTCCCAGTGCCGTGATTGCTCCGTCCCAGGACCCCTGCATCATGCGATAGCGGTTTCCCTGTGCCTGTGTATGCCGAATCAAATAAATTTCTGTCATCTGCTCTCCTCCAACGCTTGACCGCGGGGTGAAGTTCGCGTATAATAATAAAGCTTGATCTGCGATTTCGTATTATAGCGATTCCGCGGAGCGCATACAAGTATCTTTTCCCGGGAGGCGTTGTCGCGCGATGGTCAGAACGGCCGTTCTGGCTTCCGGAGACGGGGCCAGGCTCCAGGCAATTCTGGACGCAGTCTATTTCAACGAAATACCGAACTTCGAGCTGGTTGCGGTCATCTGCCCCCAGCGCGGCTGTTATGCCATGAATCGCGCGCTCAATGCCGGCATTCCCGCGTTCGTTGTCGATCCCGACCTGTTCCCGAACATGACCAGCCACAGCATGGCGGTCGCCAACAAGCTCAAGGACATGGACATTGAGCTGGTCATCCTGGCCGGTTACGACATCCCGCTCGGCGTTGTCCCTTACCAGTTCAAGAACCGCATCATCGGGACGTACCCCGCCCTGTATCCGGCTTTCAACGAGCTGGAGGGCGACCCGGTTGCCATGGCCCTGGAGTCCGGCCTTCGGGTCACCGGCGCCACCGCGTATTTCTCCGATGGGGACGGCCGGGTCGGCGCGGTCATTCTCCAGCGCTCCCTGGAGATCACACCCGACGATACCGTTGAGACACTCTCTGCCCGGCTGATGGAAGAATGCGAGTGGCCCCTGCTGAGCGAAGCCGTGGCTCTTTTCTGTGCCGGTCGGCTGTTCGTCCGGGGCAGGCGTGTTGAGATCCGGCCTTTGCCGGAAGAATAAGTTCCCCTGCCTTCGGCCGCACCGTCCCCGCTCCCTTTCTGCCGTAAATCCGATAAAAAACTGCCTTCCGTTGTCTGACACGACGGGAGGCGGTTTTTGCTTTTTATGATGCTGCTTGACTGGATTTTCCAAGTGATGAATATTTCATATCTCCCCGCCGGAGGCGGGGAGATATGCGGACAATGCATTTCGTTAAGAAACATACCTGTTCTGACCCGCGTGATGTCAGATCCCGGTCAGAACAGCTGGGTCAGTTTCTGGAACAGATTCGTCACATATGCGGTGTAGGT
>CAMKEK010000096.1:0-5563 GCA_946411545.1 uncultured Clostridia bacterium | reverse complement strand
CGATTTCAATCACATCCCGCAGGATCCAGCGGAAGGTCGGGCAGGAGGATGTGGCGCACTCGGTATAGCCGTTTCTCAGGTCGATGACATCGCTTTCGTCGTCCGGATTGACCCCGGTGTACTCCCCCTGAAAGATCGGAAGGCTGCCCTTGATGATGCCTTCGGTAACCTCCGCAAGCTTTTCCTGGGTCCCCGGGGCGATCAGCGTCGGGTTCAGTTCCATCAGCTCCACCCAGTCCTGTTTCAGACCGGCGCAGACATCGTTGCCGTGGACGCTTCCCTGCAGGGCACGCTCAATGTCGCGCCCCTCCAGGACGGCCTTTACGGCCGCAACCACATAGGGCGCCCAGTTGATGCGCACGCTGAGCAGGGCGGAATTCGGCGCGATATCCATCATACTCACGTTGTAGCCCACCACATAGACCGGGTGATTCGCCTCTTCGCAGGCGACGACGGGCCCGATGGTATCCGTGTCATAGGACAGCACTGTACAGCCGTCGGCAATCAGCTGCTCGGCCGTCGCCTTTTCCTCACTGAAATGGGACCAGGTATTGGCATAGCGCACCCGAAGCCGCGCTTCCGGCGCCACGCTTCTGATTCCCAGAAGGAAGGCCGTGTAGCCGGAGATTACCTCCGGGTACGGAAATGCCGCGACATAGCCCGCCCATGCGTCCTCCGGGGCCAGTTTCCCGCTGTCGATCAGCTCCCGCAGCTTCAGCCCCGCCGCAACGCCGCTTGCATAGCGCACTTCATGAATGGCCCCCTTAAAGCTGTGATAGTTTTCCGGCAGGGTCATTCCGGCGGCATCAAAATAGGAAGCCTGGCAGAAGGTCACCTCGGGATAGCTCTCCGCCAGGGTGAGAATCTGATCCGAGGAGCCGTTTGAGAAAATCATCCGGCAGCCCTGGCGCACCAGGCTTCGAATCGGCTCGTCCGTCTCACTGGCCAGGACATTGCTCATCGTCAGGATCTCCACACGGTCCTGGAGCGTATGCTCCAGCGCGTCCCGGGCCAGAGAGAAATTATAGGTGTAGGGCGTCGCCTCGTCGTTTTCAAAGAGGAAGCCGACCCGGATGCTTCCCCGGAACCGTCCGGACCGGGAAACGGCATTCACGCCGAAGGCCAGCGCCAGAATCAGAAGACAGCTCAGGGCCGTGGAAAGATAGTGCCGTTTCATGACTGTCCCTCCTTTTTCTCAGCGGGTTTGCCGTTCTCTGCTTCCTGCTCCGCCGCCGCCCGGGCTTTCGCTTCCCGTTCTGCCGCGTCCGCCGGAGAATCGTTTTGGAGCTGCGCTCCCGCTTCTTCCGGTGTCAGGCCGTACAGTTCGCAGAGGTCGATGGTTCCGTTCTCCAGCAGTTTCAGCAGGATATCCGCCGCCTGCGGATCAAACTGGGTCCCCCGGCCCTTTTTGAGCTCTCCGATCACATAGTCGAGGTCCAGCTTCTTTCGGTAGATGCGGTTGGCCGTCATGGCGTCGAAAGCGTCCGCCACGCCGATGATGCGGGCAAAGGGCGGGATCTCCTCTCCCTTCAGGCCTTTCGGATATCCGCTTCCGTCCCAGTGCTCGTGATGATAAAGCGCGCCCTCCACCACATGGGGGATCAGGGTTACCCCCTTGAGGATTTCACCGCCACGGGTGGTATGGGACTTCATCACCCCGTATTCCTCGTCCGTCAGCTTGGCGGGCTTGTTCAGGATGCTGTCCGGGACGCCGATTTTCCCGATGTCGTGCATCTTTGCCGCTTTCCTGAGGTTTTCACATTCCCGGTCGTTCCAGCCAAGCTCCCGTGCGATCATGACCGCATACTGGGAAACGCGTTCGGAATGCTCGCTGGTCCGCTGGTCCTTCGCATCCACGGTCTTGGCGATGGCAATGATAGTCTGGTTTCCCATCTCGGCCTTCCTTCGCATGGAATCATAACGGCTCATGCCGACCAGCGAGGTGCAGGTGACCGCCGCAAGAAGGATGACGCCGAAGAAGTACAGCCGGAAGCCGAGGGTTTCGTGGAAATTCTCGGTTTTTGTCAGGGAGAAGTTCCGCTCGGTCAGAATGCTGCTGCGCTCGTTGTCAAAGACCGCCAGATGCAGGGTATAGGACCCCGCCGGAAGGTTGGTATAGACGATGGAGTTCAGGTTCGCCGGGGCGGTAACGGTCCAGTCCGTGTCAAAGCCCTCCAGAAAATAGCCCACCGGCAGCGTCTGGACGGAATAGTTGACAACCTCGGGAAGGAGTTCGATCCGGCTGATCCCTTCGCCCACTTCGATGGCCCTGCTCCGGTCGGTGCGAAACTCCATACTGTCCAGCCGGTATTTCGGAACCGCCAGCCGGTAGGGGGACACCGACGCGTCATAGTCCCGGACATTGATGGAAAACACGCCGGTGTCGCAGGGGAGGAAGAGATTGCCCGCTTCGTCGCAGCAGGGCCAGGAGTTGGCCGTGAGAGAGCCGTTCAGGCCCCGCCTGGCATCCAGCAGCATGCACCTGAGCTCCCCCTCTTCCGAGAGGAGCTCGTCTCGGTCCGTCACATAGAGGCCGGCGCTGGACATGACAAAGAGCGTGTCTTCATCCCTCGCCCAGATGTCATAGTTGTTGAAGTAGGGGAAGCGGTCAAGCTGCCGGACCGAATAGTCCGGATTCATAAAACAGAGGCCGTTGCTTGTCACGAGAAAGACGCCCTCGTTTTTCGGATCCGCGACCGAACGCAGAATGACCTCCGAGCTGAGCCCGTCTTTTCGCGTCACCATCCGCTCGACGGCGCCGTCCCGGATAACCGCAATGCCGTCTCCGTCGGTTCCGGCAAGGACCGTTCCGTCGGGCAGCTCCGTGATGGTGAGAATCATGGAATTGATGAGTCCGTCCGCATGGCCGACGGTCTGTTCGACCGCGCCGTCCCGGATGAAGCTGATGCCGCTGTCGCTTCCGACGGCAATCCGCCCGTCGGAGAGCTCCGTCACAACGCGGCTGCGGTCTCCCGCGCCCTCCGCGCTTCCGTAGACGCGAAGCTCGCCGCTTTCATCCGCCTCCATCAGCCCCCGGCCGTAGGTGCAGATCCAGAGGTGGTTCCGCGAATCCCGGAGCAGGCAGCGGACGCGAAGCCCTTCCAGCCGCTCGCTCAGCTCATCCTTCACCGCGGCCGTACAGGCCCCGTTCACCACATCCAGGCCGCTGTCCGTGCCGAAGTACAGCTTTCCCTGCCAGGATTCCACCGCGTTGACCACCCGGTTCTCCATGCCGAGCGTGAAGTAGATATCACGGAAGGAGGATTCCGCCAGGCGCAGCAGGCCGAGCCGGGAGGAGGTAAACCACAGGTTTCCCTGATAGTCCATCAGCATGTTGTCAATGGAGTTGTTAAACTCGTTGGTATTGATGCGGTGATAGCTCCCCTGGCTGTCCAGCATGGCAATGCCGTTGTCGGCGGAGATGAGCATTTCCCCTCTGTTTGTAAAATACAGATTGTTGATGCCCGAGAGCCCGTCACAGCGGATTTCCCGGATCAGGGCAAAGTCGTCGCCGAAGATACTGTAAAAAAGCAGTCGGTTGCCGCGGGTACCGGCTACCAGGCGGCCCGACCGGTCAAAGCCGCAGCATTTGAAGATCTCTCCGTCCGTCCGGCGAAGTGAAGATAGGATTTCTCCCCCGTGCAGCAGAAACAGGCGGCCGTCCTGGGTCACCGCGGCCACATTGCCGCGGCTGTCCGCCGAGGAACAGATGGTATAGTTCATCTCGGACAGGGTGCTTACTTTTCGCATCCCGCTGTTCAGGGTCAGAACGACAAGCGCGTCGGAGGTCCCAACATAGTAGTAGCCGTCTGCGCCGCGGACAATCGAGCGCACGGAATTGGAGGGAAGGCCGTTGTCCTGGTCGATGACGTTCACAAGCTGTTCGTTGATGACGATGGCAAGGCCGTTGTCGTTTGTTCCGATCCAGAGCCGCCCTTCCTCATCCACATACAGACAGTTGGCATTTCGGACCGTGTCCAGCTGATCCATCCAGCGAAATTCCGATCCGTTGTAGCGATAAAGCCCGGCATAGGTTCCAATCCACAGGATGCCGTCCGCTGTCTGGGCAATGTCGTTCGCCTCTCCGCAGGGAAGGCCGTTGCCGCTGCTGTATACGGTCTGGACATAGCTGTCATAGCCGTCGTGAGCCGCCTCGGCCGCGCCGCCGGAAAGAGAGAAAAGCAGGCCGAGGGCGAGCAGGACGCTCAGGGTATTCGACCCTCGCCCGTGATGCCAGTGCAGGTGCAGGCTCCTGCCCCGAAGCTTCAGCACGCGAAGCAGCAGAAACAGGGCGAAAACCGTCAGCAGCTTATCCAGGAAGTCCACATACGCCTGCCCAATCAGCGCGCACAGGAGCCTCGGAAGCCGGCGTCCTTCCAGAACGGAAAACACCGCATCCCCGAAGCGGTTGCCGGTCAGGCCGTGATTCAGCAGCAGGTTCAGCGGCACGGAGACCAGAATAGCCAGGACCGTCGCCTGGCCGGCGACAGACATCGCCCCCAGGAAGGTATCCATGGCGTGATTTTTCAGGCCGCGGCCGACGATCACCGCCAGCGCAATGCTTGTCAGGCCGTAAGCCCAGGCCGTCGGGTCGGAGAGACTTCTGACGATGTTTCCCGTGACGCCGACCATCGCGCCGCAGACCGGCCCCATGATATAGGCGCACAGCACCGTTCCGAAGGAGTCCAGCCAGAGCGGCAGGGACAGGCGCGTGCAGAGCAGGGCCCCTCCCACGTTCATCAGGACGCACAGAGCGGCAAAAAGACCGATTTGCCAGCTTTTCCAGTGTTTCATCGATGCGCCTCTTTTCTCAAATCCCCAGCCAGTCGGCGTTCAGGGCATGTTGGCGGTACCAGCGCTCATACTCTCCGGACTCCACCACGTCCCGGATGATGTCATTGACAAAGGCAATGAGCTGATTTTCCCCTTTTCGAGCAGCAATCCGGTCGCCGCGGCACTCCTCTGCCATGCCGAAGCCGAGATTCTCCACCAGCATCAGCCCGCAGTCCGGATTGGACTCCAGGTACGACCGGGCCGTCTCCCGGTCCACCATGGCGGCATCCGCTTTTCCCTGCTGCAGGGCAAGATAGACCTCGCGAACGGAAACAAGACGCCGGAACTGACGGTAGTCGGTGACCCCCTCGGCCAGCAGGCTCTCCTGCAGAGTTCCGCGCTGGGCAGCCAAGTCCCGTCCCGCAAGATCCTCCAGGGAGCGGATTTCTTCCCGATCCTCTGTACGGATCAGAAGACCGGAGCTCTCGGTATCCTCCGAAAAATGATAGCCCAGAGACAGCGTATACTGAGCCGCACGCCCCGGTGTATAGGCCAGGGCGGATATGGCGAGGTCACAGTCTCCCAGCGCCAGAGAGGGGAGCACCCCGGTAAATTTCATCGGGACAATTTCCAGCGTCACGCCCATCCGCTCGGCAATCATGCGGGCCAGCTCCATATCGGCGCCGGCATATCGGTCCTGCCCGCTGAGGGACGGATCAATGTACTCCTGGGGCGCAAAATAGGGCTCGGTCGCCACCCGAAGCACGCCGACCTCCCGGATTCGGGCCAG
>CAMKEK010000095.1:0-5565 GCA_946411545.1 uncultured Clostridia bacterium | reverse complement strand
CCGCCGGTGAAGTCACCGGAGGCGTGCACGGCAACAACCGCCTGGGCGGCAACGCCGTTGCAGACTTCGTGATCTTCGGCCGCATCGCCGGAAACAGCGCCGCAGGTGTGGAAGATGCAGCCCCGGCAGAGGAAGCGGCTCCCGCAGAAGCGGAAGGCGGCATCTATGTTCCCGGCACCTACACGGCGGAAGCCACCGGTATGGGCAATGTCACGGTGAACGTGACTGTCGATGCCAATGCCATCACCGCCGTTGAAATTGACGGACCGGGTGAGACCCCGGGCATCGGTGAAGCGGCGATTGTGCCTCTGGGTGAGCAGGTCATGGCAGCCCAGAGCGCGGAGATCGACGGTGTGACCGGCGCAACCCTCACCAGCAATGCGGTCCGCACGGCGGTTGCCGCGGCCCTCGCTGAAGCGGCAGCCTGAGTGTAAAGCGAAACCCCGATCATCAGCGAAACAAAAATGCAGGGTCTGTCCGAAAGGACAGACCCTGTTCCTATACTGCGGAATGAAAGAGCCCGACAGGCTGCCAAAGCAGCGTGCCGGGCTTTTTGCATACGCAGGATTGTATCCGGAGAGAATTACTTCTCCAGGGCTTTGTACACCACGGCGGCAAGCGCAGCGCCCACCAGCGGGCCGACGATGAAGACCCAGAGGCAGGAGAGGGGAGCGGCATTGCCGGAGAACGCGGCGATGAGGGCGGGACCAAAGCTGCGGGCGGGGTTGACCGAGGTTCCGGTCAGGCCGATGCCGAGGATGTGCACACCGGTCAGGGTCAGGCCGATTACCAGACCGCCGAAGGAGCCGTGGCCGGCTTTGCTTGAAGTTACGCCGAGAATGCAGGTTACGAAGATAAACGTGAGAACGATTTCCACCAGAAGCCCGGCAAAAGCGTTTCCGCCGACTCCGCCGAGTCCGTTGGTGCCGAGACCGCCGGTCATATCCGTTACGCCGCCGAGCTTGAAGATCATCGCCAGCAGCGCAGAGCCGATCAGAGCTCCGACGCACTGGGAGACCACATAGCCCCAGAAGTCCTTCATGCTCATGCCGCCGGAGAGCAGCACGCCGAGCGAGACGGCCGGGTTAATATGGCATCCGGAGATATTGCCGATGGAATAGGCCATCGCGACAATGGAAAGGCCGAAGGCCAGGGCGGTCAGGATGTAGCCGCCGCCGGCGGCCGCGTCGCAGCCGACAAGCATCGCGGTACCGCATCCAAGGACAACCAGCGTGCAGGTGCCGATGCATTCTGCAAGATATTTCTTCATATAAGAATCCTCCCTTTCAATGGTGGCCTCAGTTTAACACAAAGTTAACGGAAAAACAAGATTATGTAAAGCATGAACTGAGCAAAAAAAGGACGGTGCGGATCCTAAAAAGGATACACACCGCCGTCCAGAAATCCATTGAGAAAAATCTCCGCCAGGCTGTTGGGGCGGATATTCTGCCGGGATTCCGCAATGGTGAACCAGCGCCAGGAATCGATTTCCCAGTTCGGGTGGGCTTCGCCCTCTTTTACCGTAACGGTATAATTCAGCATCAGCGTGTTGCTTCGGGCGTAATAATGGCTGCGGTTAAAGTGAACGGAACTCACGGTCATGCCGAGCTCTTCTCTGACTTCGCGGGCGGCGGCGGTTTCCGCGTCTTCCCCTTTGTTCACGTAGCCGGCCACCAGAACATAACTCGGCTTGCCGTACTGCTGGATGAGGATGATGCGTTCTCTGGCTTCATCCATCACAATCATGCTTACCGCCGTGTTGAAGACAGGATAACGAAACGCCCCGCAGGATTCGCAGTAGGGAACTTCGCCTTCGGTCTCATGATGACGGATGACGAGTTTTGTTCCGCACTGCATGCAGTAATTCATTTCCATTCCGGAAGCACCTCAGACCAGGTGAATCCGGAAGCACTTGCCTGCGCCGAAGGCGTGTTCCATCTCCGCGCGATACAGCGGGAAGAAGTCCGAAGGCATCAGCGCCTGTACACAGCCGGCAAAGCCCCCGCCGTGGACACGCCATGCGCCCTTGCCCTCCAGAAGAGAAGCGCTGCGTTCCAGTCCCTCCAAAAGACGGGTGTCACCGGTGGCGCTGGTGACAATGTTGTTCAGAAGCGTTTCGGAGGAGCGGCCGGATTCGTTCATGAGCCGCATATACTCCTCCCCGTTGTGAGCTTTCAGCGCGTCGCGCATCTTGGGGACACGCTCATTCTCGGCAAAGAAATGCATGGCTCTGCGTACCGGCCGGTTGGATTCGTCCCAGCCCCTGCTGTAGAATTGTTCGGGATCCACATCCGAAAGCACACCGACATCGAAGAGGTTGGCGATGTAGCACATATCGGCCGGGATACGGGCATACGAGGTGTTGAGCCCGTCGTGGCTGCCGCCGGTGTCGGTGAGGCACATGGTCAGGCCCATATCCGAGAAATCGTCCTCAATCCGTTCCATCTCGTTGGTCTTGAGGTCGATGTAGAGGGCATGGCCCATCGCGCAGACCAGCTGGCTCATGAGCCCGCAGGGCTTGCCGAAGTGGTTCGTTTCCGCCTGGTGAGCGGTACGGGCAATGACAATATCCTCGACGGCGCTGTTGTTGTAAAGCTGGCTCAGGATGCGCGCGATCAGGACGGAAAAGGCGGCGGAAGAACTGAGCCCGGCGCCGATGGGAAGCGAGGTGGTGACCTCGGCGTCAAAACCGCCGATCGTGAGGCCCAGATCCTGAAAGGCGGCCGCAACCCCCCTGGCCAGAGCGATCGGCTTGCCGAATTCCGCCGGGCGGATGGAGAGTTGACTGGTCTTGAACAGAATCGGGTCATAGCCCTTGCTGTGGATGCGGATAACGGAGTCAGAATTCGCAGTAAAGTCGGCCTGAACATTCAGGTGGATTGCGGAGGCCAGAACGCGCCCCTGCTGATGATCCGTGTGGTTGCCGGCAAGCTCTGTCCTGCCGGGTACAGATAAGATAGCCAATATTCTGTTCTCCTTAAAAATTAAAAAGACTTAAGCATTTCCAACAATTAACTAATATATCATAAACCATATTTTGTGTAAAGTCAATTAAAAAGGAAATAAAAGATGAGAATCGGAGAAAATCACGGTCCTGCTCGCAATTGTGATCCTGTAAGACAAGTATTTAACGCTTGCCATTCGATTCCTTAGACCATATAATATGAGAAATCAGATCATCGAACAAGGAGGAGTGTCGGATGAAAACTGCGAACGGAATCAACCTGACCATGCTCTGTGACTATTATGAGCTCACGATGGGAAACGGCTACTGGAAGGCCGATATGTCAGACCGGATCACGTATTTTGACGTGTTTTTCCGCAGTATCCCGGACAGCGGCGGCTTTGCCATTGCCGCGGGGTTGGAGCAGATTGTGGATTATGTCAGGAACCTCCATTTTTCGGAGGAGGATCTCGATTATCTGCGGGGCCGGGGCATGTTTGACGAGGGCTTCCTGGATTATCTGAAGAACTTTCGCTTTCACGGAGATATCTGGGCAATTCCGGAAGGAACGCCGATTTTCCCGGGAGAGCCGATTATTACGGTTCGCGCGCCGGCCATTGAGGCCCAGCTTCTGGAAACCTATATGCTGCTGGAGTTTAACCACCAGAGCCTGATCGCCACCAAGGCCAACCGCGTCTGCCGGGCGGCGGAGGGCCGGACGGTGCTGGAATTCGGCTCCCGCCGCGCCCAGGGCATCACCGGCGCCGTGACCGGGGCAAGAGCCGCTTTCATCGGCGGCTGCGCGGGAACGGCCTGTACCGTTTCGGATCAGATCTATGGGGTTCCGGCCGCGGGCACCATGGCCCATTCCTGGGTACAGATGTTCGACAGCGAGTATGACGCCTTTGAACACTATTGCCGGACCTACCCGGACAATGCCGTTCTGCTGGTGGATACCTTCGATACCCTGCGCTCCGGCGTGCCGAACGCCATCCGCGCATTTAACAATATTCTGAAGCCCCTGGGAATCAAGAAATGCGGAATCCGCCTGGATTCCGGCGACATGGCCTGGCTGACCAAACGGGCGAGGGAAATGCTGGACGAGGCGGGATGGACCGAGTGCCGCATCACGGTCTCCAACTCGCTGGATGAGCGCCTGATCCGCGACCTGATCCGCCAGGGGGCAAAGATCGACTCCTTCGGCGTCGGCGAGCGTCTGATCACCTCCAAGAGCGAGCCGGTTTTCGGCGGGGTCTACAAGCTCTGTGCCGTGGAAGACAAGGACGGACACCGCATCCCGAAGATCAAGATCAGCGAGAACATCGGGAAAATCACCAACCCGGACTTCAAGAAGCTCTACCGCTTCTATAACCGGGAGACCGGAAAGGCTGAGGCGGATTATATCTGCCTGAGGGAAGAAATCGTCGATGACACGAAGCCCCTGATGATCTGCGATCCGATTGCCCGCTGGAAGAGCAAGGTGATGGAAAACTATCGCGCGGTGGAGCTTCAGGTCCCCATTTTCCGCAGCGGAGAGCTGGTCTATGAGCTGCCGACCCTGCCGGAGATCAAACAATACTGTGCCCAACAGCTTCAGACCCTGTGGCCCGAGGTGATGCGCTTTGACAACCCGCATCAGTACTATGTCGACCTCTCGGAGAAGCTGATGGCACTGAAGGATGAGATGCTGCACAACGCAGGACGGCGGAGTGCCGGAGAGAAGAGATGAACGCCGGGATTACGCTGCTTCCCGCCTTTGAAAAACGGGAGGAACTGATCCCGCTTTATCAGGAATATGCGGACATGCTGGTCCGGGTGGAACCGATCTTTACCAGGTCCCTCGAACAGCAGAACTATGATGAGGAAATCGCCCGTCTGGAGGAGAAATACGCCCCGCCGCGCGGGAGCATCTATCTCGTGTATGTCGAGGATGAGCTTGCCGGCTGCGTCGGGATGAAGCCGTCCGACGCGGAGAGCGCGGAGCTCAAGCGGCTCTATGTCCGTCCGGCCTTCCGCGGGCAGAATCTCGGGGAGCTGATGACACGGCGGATCATGGATGACGCCCGGGCGGCCGGATATCGGAAGCTGCGTCTGGATACGCTTCCGGGCCTGAAAACCGCGCTGGCCCTCTATCGGAGGCTCGGCTTCCGGGAGATTGCGCCGTATTACGACTGCCTGATCCCCGGTACGATCTTTATGGAAATTGACCTGTAAAACAGAGCACCCCCGCCAATGGCGGGGGTGCTGTTTTCGGGCGGGGACTGCTCTTACTTCGCATAGTCGGCAAGCTTCGTCTCACGAAGAACACGGATAATGGCCTGGCAAAAAAAACCCCGCCCAACGGGCGGGGATTCATCTTATTTCGCGTAATCAACAACCTTCGTCTCACGAAGAACGTGTACCTTGACCTGGCCGGGATAGGTAAGCTCGGCTTCGATCTTCTTGGCAATGTCTCTGGCAAGCAGAACCATCTGATCTTCGCTGACGGCTTCGGGCTTGACCATGATGCGGATCTCGCGTCCGGCCTGAATCGCATAGGAGCTTGCGATGCCCGGGAAGCTCTTGGAGATCTCTTCCAGCTTCTCCAGACGCTTGACATAGTTCTCAATGTTCTCACGGCG
>CAMKEK010000094.1:0-5616 GCA_946411545.1 uncultured Clostridia bacterium | reverse complement strand
GCGTCATCGATGCAAAGCTTCAGGGCTTCGTTTTCCAGAATGTGCTGCATGGAAATACCTCCAAAAGATGATAAAATGTCCTGTGCCATTCATCATATCATAAAACCGCTGGGAAGAAAACAGATTATGGCCGGAGTTCTTACCGAAAAAACAGCCGCAGGTGATCAAAAAGCCGTGCGGCTGCGGAGTCATTCCGAACAAGACCAAGGAACCAGGTTGACATAATATTTCGACAGGTCAGGCTTGCTGCTATCACAGCTTTTCTCGCTCTGCCTTTTTTTGTTTATGATGCGATCCTGATGGACATGCTCGTGCCGGATCATTGGACAGGCACGGCATACACAGAAGCGAATAAAACAAATGCCACCCGGTGATCAAACCGGGTGGCAGGATATGCTGTCTGCGGCGAGCTGTTGAAACGGGCGGAAGCTCTCTTACTCGGCCGTCGGGAAAACGCAGAGCTCGATATCGCTGAGGGGGAAGCTGACGCAGGGATGGATCCAGTTGAACTTGATGTCGCCCAGCCGTCTTCCGTCCGCCTCGGCGGGAATATAGACCTTTCCTTTGACCAGACGGGAATGGCACCAGCCGCACTCGCCGCTGCGGCAGTGCGCGGGAGCTTTGATCCCGGCGCGCTCCATCGCCCAAAGAAGGCTCTCGTCCGCTTTGCAGGGGATAACGGTCTTTTCACCGCGGATATCAACCGTCAGGGAATAGCTCTTGCCGATCTGCTCTTTGGGGTAATCCGGATTGTTCACCGCGCCCATGTAGTCGCCGGACATCTCCATGCGGTACAGGCGCTTGGGGAGACCGAGTTTTTTGCACTGCTCTTCTCCAAAGACATACATGGCCTTCGGCCCGCACATGAAGACGGAATACTCGCCCTCCGGGGCGTATTTCCGGATCAGCTCGGCGGTGATGAAGCCGTGCTCATAGCCCTCCTTTTCTTCCTCGGACAGCACGTGGACCACTTTGACTTTGCCGCCGCTCTTTGCCGCGAGCGCTTCGATCTCGTCCTTCAGCAGGATTCCGTCTGCTGTGCGGGAGCCGTAGAGAATGGTCATGCAGAAGTCTTCAATGCCGTCCACAATTGCGGCGGCCATGGAGTAGAAGGGGGTAATTCCCGAGCCGCCCGCAATGGCGATGACCTGGCGGGCGTCGCGAAGGTCCTGGTAATAGAAATCCCCGAGAGGGCCGGAGATATCAACCGAATCGCCCTCTTTCCAGGTGTCGAGAATATATGCCGAGGCAAAGGCCGGATTGGTGCGCTTGATGGTGAGGGTATAGCTTGTGCCCTCCGTTCCGAGCGCATCCTTCGGATTGGAGCGGATGGTGTAGGGCTTGTGAACCGGGGCGCCGTTGATGTTCAGCGCGACGGAAACATACTGGCTTGCCCGGAAATAGGCCATTTCCGTGGTTCCCTTTGCGGGATCCGGAACCAGCGTGAAGCTTTTTGCGCCCCCGTGGTCCGTGACCGTCTGAATGACACAGTGCTGTACCGACGGATGAAGACGCGCGGCAAGAATGTTGGGATTGTATATGGATTTGGGGAGGGTTGCGGGGGCGGCCTCGATTGCGGCCGTTCTGGTTTTCACCTCACCCAGGAACGGAAACGGGGTCAGGCCTTTCAGGGCTTTTTTGTCGTAGTAATATCTGGCCATCTTACTTGCCCTCCTTCTTCATGTCCAGGAGCATGTACCTTGCCTGCTCGGCACCGGACAGATAAGCCTGGGAGTAGCCGTCCATCTGGGTGCCGTGACCGCCGGCAAAGCGCAGACCGTGGATCGTATAATCCTCGTGGTGTCCGCTCTGGACACGGGGGAACATGCCGTCCCAGCCGGCGGGCTCATAGCCGTAGACGTCGCCCTTCGGCGTGCCGAGATAGCGGGCCCAGGTCATGGGAGAGGCGACGACGATTTCCTCGATGTGCCCCTGCAGTCTGCAGCCGGTCACTTCCTCGTAGCGCTCGACACAGTCGCGGGCAATGCGGTCCTTGACCTTGAAATACTCTTCTTCGGTGATTTCCTCGAAGGCATCGCCGGTGTAGAATTTGGAAAACTGAAGGAACGCCCGATTCTTCCCGGCCGCGTCAGGCAGGGCGTTTGTCAGGACGGTACAGGTGATGTCCCGGTGCGTCTCGATGCGGTTGGAGGAGAGATACTGCTTGCGGTTGTCCGGGGTATGCCGCATAAAGGTGTCGTAATTCTTCAGGCCCAGCTCCTCGGCGGAGGCGTCCAGCCCGAGATAAACCGTAAACGCGGCCTGGGCAAGCTTCTGCGCGTTCATCATCTTCAGATTGCGCTCCGGGATCTCCGAGTGATACACCATGCGGTCGAACACCACATGCGGCATCAGGTTCGAGATGACCCATTCACAGGGGATAAACTCGCCGGTCTTCAGCTGTACGCCGTGCACCCGGTTGTCTCTGACATCAATCCGGCTGACTTCCGAATTGTACCACACATCGCCGCCCAGCTCACGGATTCGGGCATCGAAGGCCATGGAGATTTCATGGCTGCGGTTTTTGGCAAACCAGGGCAGATGCGTCAGATACACATAGGTCATATAGGTGTAGACGGCAAAGCTCATGTTGGTGGAATCGGCGGAAACATAGGTCCAGTAGGATTCAAAAATGCGTTTTGCCTTTTCCGGGACGCCGATCCGGTCCAGCATCTCCTCTGTCGAGACCGGCACCACGCGCATCAGGTCATAGTACTTGAGCAGCATTTCCACCTTGGCGGGGGGAGACGGCTCGTTGTCATGGGCCGCGAGCCAGTCAACACCGTCATGGAGCATGCGGCCCAGCTCCAGCACGGTCGTCATGGATTCCCGGCTGCCGGGGACCTGACGCTCCATCTCGTCGATGAAGGCCTGCACGCCCGCGGGCATGGAGACATTGAAGCCGTCCGGGTCTGTCGCCACCGAGGCAAAGGATTCATGGGCGGCACACCACTCCACATCCAGTTTGTAGGTGTCTTCGAGAAGCTTTCTCACCGCGCCGCGGGGGCGGCCTTCTTTTCCGTCGCCCATCTGGCAGAGCTCATGGAGCGTTGCCTCAAATTCGTAATTGCCGCGGCGGAAGCTTGTGGCGCAGCCGCCGGGCAGATTATGCTTTTCCAGCACAAGAACTTTCTTTCCGGTCGTTGCCAGATAGGTTGCCGCCGACAGCCCTCCGTTGCCGGCGCCCACAACAATGACATCGTATTTCTGCATGTTCTCCTCCTCTACGTTTCTGATTTCTCCGGAACAACGATTTCCCGGACGGTGAAGTCCTTTCCGCTCAGAACGGTTTTTTCAAAGCTGCCGCAGTTGGGACAGTAGCCTTTGTGCTCGATGACGTTAAAGATCTCGTCGCATTCGTCGCATTCGGCAAGGCCCGGAACGATGTTGATGCGCAGCTTCGTGTGCGCGAGAAGGCTGTCCTTCACGGCCACAGGATAGAGCTCCTCCACGTATTCCGGAATGACCAGTGAAAGCTCGCCGCAGTCAACGACGACCTCGCTGATCTCGGTCAGGCCGTTTTCCTCTGCAAAGGCCGAAACCGTCCGGACAAGCTGCCGGACAATACCAATCTCATGCATTTTATCCTCCGTACTTCCCGATATGCTTCCGGACCATGTTGACACCGATCTTCGGGACGTTCTTTACCACGCGGCCCAGGGTGTGGAAATACTCCTGGTTGTCCGCGTCATAGACTTTTTCCAGATGGATGGCGTCAAACTTGCACTTGGTGGTGCAGATGCCGCAGCCGACACACATAAAGCTGTCCACCACCGCCGTGCCGCAGCCGAGGCAGCGGGCACACTCGGCCTTGACCTGTTCCTCGGTAAAGCTTGCCCGCAGATCGTTGAAGCTTGTCGCGGCGCCCTCGGCTTTCGCGGCTTTCTGACGCGGGGCGCGGTCGAAGCCGCCGAGGCCGATCTGTACCGTGGCCTTGTCAAAGGGACGGTAATCCCGATGATCGCGCCCCAGGGTCAGGGTCTGGCCCGGGTGGACAAAGCGATGAATGGAAACCGCGGCTTCCTTGCCGGCGGCAATGGCGTCGATGACAAACTGGGGACCGGTGACCGCGTCGCCGCCTGCAAACACATCCGGAACTTCCGTCTGGCAGGTGACGGCATCGGCCGAAACCAGTCCGTTCTTTCCGGTCGGAAGGCCGATTGCTCCGAGGTCCACAATCTGTCCCGTGGCCGTCAGCACGGCGGTCACCGGAACGGTTTCATATTCGCCCGTACCCGTCACGCCGCGGCGCCCGCGGGCATCGGGCTCGCCGAGCTGCATGCGCTCAAGCTTCAGCCCAGAGACAGTTCCGTCGCCGAGAATCTCCGCCGGCGCGGCGAGGAAGCGGAAGGAAACGCCCTCTTCCTTTGCCTCGGCCAGTTCGTCGCGGTCCGCGGGCATCTCCGCCTCGCTCCGGCGATAACAGACCGTCACCTTCGCGCCGAGGCGGAGCGCGGCGCGCGCCACGTCCATGGCGACGTTGCCGCCGCCGATCACGGCGACCTCGGATCCGATCTCCGGCCGCTTACCCCGGTTCACCTGGCGCAGAAAGTCGATCCCGCTCATGACGCCCGGAAGGGCCTCACCCGGAATGCCGAGCTTTGCGCCCACGGAAGCGCCGACCGCCAGATAGAAGGCCTTGAAGCCCTCGTGACGGAGCTCGTCCAGGCTGACGTCCTTCCCGACCTCCACGCCGGTTTTGAAGATCACGCCAAGCGTTCGAAGCACGTCGATCTCCGCGTTGATGACATCTTTCTCCAGGCGGAAGGAGGGAATGCCGAGGGTCAGCATGCCGCCAAGCACATCCTCTTTTTCAAAAACCGTAACGGGATAGCCCTTTGCCGCGAGATAGTAGGCGCAGCTCAGACCGGCCGGGCCTGCCCCGATCACGGCGATTTTCTCCGGGTAGGGCTTGCCGAGCTGGTTGATCATCGGGGGAACGTATCGCGTCGCGCTGTTCAGCTCCTGCTCGGCAATGAATTTCTTGATTTCGTCGATGGCCACCGGGGCGTCCATCTCGCCGCGGGTGCAGGCCTCCTCGCACTTTTTGTTGCAGATCCTGCCGCAGACCGCCGGGAAGGGGAGTTCCTTCTTGATGAGCTCCAGGGCTTCGGCATAGCGCCCCTGAGAGGCCAGCTTGATATAGCCCTGAACCGGCACATGCGCGGGACAGGCCGCCTTGCAGGGCGCCGTGCCCTCGGGCATCACATCCGTGCGGTTTGTGCGGAAATCCGGGTTGTAGCGCTTGCTGCCCCAGAGGGTGTTGCGCGCCGTCTCCTCCGGCCGCTCTTCATTGGCCGGGCGGGGACACAGCTTCTGGCCAAGCTTGACGGCGTTGAGCTGACAGTTTTCCACGCACTGGCCGCAGGCCACGCACTTGTCCTTGTCCACGCGGGCGATGTAATTGGTGCGGATGGCGTCCGGCGTCCGGAAGTATTCGGCAATGCGCAGCGCAAAGCAGGAACAGCCGCAGCAGTTGCAGATCGCCGTGGTGTCGTCATAACCCGGGGTCACGTTAAGCTCGTGCACCAGACCGTTATCCTCGGCGCGCTGGAGAATCTCATAGGCCTCCTCTTTGGAGATGAGGCGGTGCGCGCCGGTCTCGGAATAGTTTTT
>CAMKEK010000093.1:0-5618 GCA_946411545.1 uncultured Clostridia bacterium | reverse complement strand
TCTGGCACCCACGAGGGGATTCGAACCTCCGACCTACCGCTTAGGAGGCGGTCGCTCTATCCTGCTGAGCTACGTGGGCATATGGACTTTTTACAGCCCCGGTATTGTATCGCAGAATCAGTCGCTTGTCAACCTCGAAAGAAGTTCCCGCAGCTCCGTCTCGGTCAGGAGCGTGGACACCGCCTTCTTCAGATCGGTCTGGCTGATGTCGGCGGGCAGGTCGAGACTCTCGGCCAGTTTTTTCCGGAGTTCCGCGGAGCCGGCCTTCCCGGTCAGCCCGAGAGAGAAGAACAGCGCGGAGGTGGCCCAGGGCGCGCTCTCGTTTTCGGTCGCGCCGGCCCGCCGCAGGGCTTCAAGAAGAACCTCCGGCCGCATTCCTTCCACGCCCAGCAGGCCCTGCCGGGAAGGCTTCGCCTTGCGCTTCTCCTTCCCTTCCACGGCGGGCACATAGGCCTGGCGGATCCGTTCCTGCGGCAGCAGGCCTTTCAGTTTGTTCCGGATCACGAAGCCCGCTCCGTCCGAATCGGTCAGGATGATCAGGCCCCGCTGCTCGGCCAGCATGCGAAGCGCCTCTATCTTCTCCGGATGATGAAAGATTCCGAAGCCGCCGGTCTCAAAGATCAGCGCGTCCACCACCTGGCTGAGGGCATTCCGGTCATAGCGTCCTTCCACGACAATCACTTCGCGAATTCTCGGCTTTTGTTCAGGCATCGGACACCTCAAGGATAATCCGCATCAGGGTCTCCTTCAGCAGCAGCTTTTCATCCGCTCCTTCTGATTTAAGGCGGTAGTCCGCCGTTTCACAAAGCTCAATGGCATGACGCAGCTGGTCCGGTCGGAAGTTCCGCGCCGAATTCAGAAGGCGGCGCGCCATGAACTCATACTTGATGTTGCAAAGCTCCATCACGCTTGCGCTGTCTCCGGCGTCGGTGGAGATCAGGAGGCGCCGGAACTGATTGGACAGCAGCGACAGAATCGCCGGGACGCTGGTGTCCCGCTGTTCCAGCAGATCCGCAAGAAGTCCGGAGGCCGTGTTGAAGCGCCGCTCGGCAATCGCGTCGGTCAGGTCAAAGATGTCCGACTCGGCAATCCGGGTCGCAACCGCGTTGACGTCGGCTGCGGTCACCTTTTCCCCGCGGGCGTAGGTCGCGATCTTCTCAATCTCCGGGATCAGGGCTTTCATCTGATCGCCGCTGAGATAGATGAGCCGCTGCGCCGCCTCCATTTCCACGCCCTTGCCGTAAAAGGCAAAGCGGCGGGTGATCCAGCGAAACAGCATGTTCTGGTCCTGGACCGTAAAATGGATTTCGGCCGCGTTAGAGCGCAGGAACTTTACGAGCTTGCTCTTGCCGTTGGGCTCCTCCCCCTGGTTCAGCCGGAAGGCCACCGTGCAGTAGTCCGGGATATCCGACAGGACCTCAATCAGCCTGTCGGCATCGCCCTGCTTGTTATAGTCCAGGTCACGGATCTCGATGAGGCTGCGTTCCGAGAAAAAGGGCAGCGTGTCGATGGCATAGCGAAGCTCCGCCGGGTCAATCTGGGCCTCCTTAAAGACGCGGATCTGAAACTCCTCGCCCCCGTCCGGACAGCAGATCTCCCGCAGGGAGTTCAGGAAGCTGTCCCGGAGGTATTCCTCTTCTCCCCAGAGGAAGTAGAGCCTGGCCGGTCCTTCCTCCTTCAGTTTTCTGATCTCGGCGGCGTAATTGAGCGCCGCTTCTTTTTTCCGTTTTGCCATGATTCTGCCTCACCCGTCTTTCTGCCGTGCCGGTCGCGTGATTTGTATTATAGCACCATGCCTCCTGTTTTTCCAGATTACAAAGGAAATCTTCTCTTGACGTGTGGATTCTGTCTGCGGTATTTCAATCTCTCCTGACATATTTTCATGACGCGCATCGCAGGTTTCGGATTTTTGCCAGTTTCCAGCTTTTGTGCAGAATTTTATAGCATAAAAGTCCCCTCTTTCCGGTGATTTCGTCATTTTTGCCAAGTTTTGCAGCAGAATTTTGTCACATTAAATCCCTCTAAGTAATTGATTGCTTCTGGGGACTGTGCTAAAATTACAATGAAGCGGTATGTGTACCGACAACCGAGGATAAAATGACAAAGGAGGAATGACAAATGCCCAAATATGATGTTGTGGTCGTAGGCGCGGGCAACGCCGGACTGTCTGCGGCCCTGCAATGTCAGCTTGCCGGAAGAAAAACGCTGCTGATCGAAAAGCACAATGTTCCGGGCGGCGCCGCCACAAGCTTTGTGCGCGGGCGCTTTGAAATTGAGCCGTCCCTGCATGAGCTTTGCGATTTCGGTCCGGCGGACAATCCCGGCGACGTCCGGAACATTCTGGATGCCTATGGCGTGAAGCTCGACTGGTACGAGTGCAAGGACTGCTTCCGGATCGTGTCCAGGTACTCGGACGGCTCCCCCATGGACGTGACCATGCCCGCGGGGATCGAGGCCTTCATCGACAAGATGGAAGTGTATGTTCCCGGTTCCCGTGAGAAAATGGAACAGCTCTTTGCCCTGTTCCAGGAAGTATTGGACGGCATCTCGTACATCACGGCTTCCAAGGGACACGCGGACTCCAAGGTACTGCAGGCGGACTACCCCAACATGCTCCGCACCGGCGCCTACAGCACCAAAAAGGTCTTTGACGCCCTGAAGCTGCCGAAGAAGTGCCAGGATATTCTCTCCACCTACTGGAGCTACCTCGGCGTCGACATGGAGCATCTGGCCTTCATCCACTATGCGGCCATGGTACACAAGTACATCTCCCGCAGCGCCTATATTCCCGCTCATACCTCGCACCAGCTTTCCACCGCCATGACGGAGCGCTTCCGGGAGCTTGGCGGCGACGTCTGGTTCGGCTGCCGTGCGGAGGAATTCCTTTTCCGCGGTGACAGGCTCTGCGGGGTGCGCACGAATCTGGGCGTCATCGACTGCGACTACGTATTGGCCAACATCAATCCGGATATCATCTACGGCAAAATGATGCCGAAGGAACTGATCCCCGAGCGTGAGAAAAAGCTCTCCGCCGCACGCGGAAGAATTATGGGCGGCCGCATGTTCACGGCCTACTTCTGCCTGGACGCTTCGCCCGAGGAGCTTGGCATCAAGGATTACAGCATCTTCCTCTCCAGCACAGCGGACTCCGCCGAGGAGTATCGCCGGATTATGGGCGGGACAAAGACCAACGACTATTCCATCTTCCTCTGCTACAACATTGTCAACCCCGGCTTCTCTCCGGAGGGAACGTGCATCTGCTCCTTCACGACATTCGGTGCGCCGGATGAATGGGGCCGGCTCAGCCAGGAGGACTATTTCAAGTTCAAAACGGATTTCGCGAAAAAAATCCTCAAAAACCTCAAGGACAAGACCGGCATCGATCTGACCGGACATATCGAGGAGATGGAAATTGCCTCTCCCTGGACCTTTGCCCGCTTCCTCGGCGTGCCGGAAGGATCCGTATACGGCTATGAAACCAGAGACTGGGACGGCATGATGGCCCGCATGATGATGCTTGGAACAGACTATCCCATCAAAGGCCTGCGTCCCGTCGGTGCGGCGGGTCCCCGCGGCGACGGCTACTCCGCCACAATCATCTGCGGCCAGCTGATGGCGGCCAACGCCCTCAAGGATCTGAAAGAGTGGGAAGGAGGGAACAAGTAATGTCTGATCTGAATGTGAAGGTCGGCCTCATCGGCAAGCTCGATATGCTCAAGTTCAAGAACATGAGCAAAACCAGAGAAAAAGCAATCCAGGCCGCGCCCGCAAAGGAAATCAGCGGTGTTTTCCCCGTCAACGAGAACGCCAGAGCCCTGCATCCGGACTATCTGGAGCTGACGGTAGACAACATCATCGTGCGCAATGAGGCCAAAACCTTTGTGTTGAAGAACAAGTCCGGAACGCCTCTTCCCTATTTCCGTGCAGGGCAGTATATTTCCCTCAAGCTCCCCCTGGAGGGCAGCCTTGTCACCCGCTCGTACTCGCTCTGCACCTCGCCGAAGGATGCCCTGAAAGGGCGCTATGCGATCACGGTCCGCGCGAATCCGGGCGGCTATGTCGCAGACCGGCTGCTTAAGGACCTGAAGGTCGGTGATACGGTCATCACATCTTCTCCGCAGGGGTTCTTCTACTATGAGGATCTGCGGGATGAAAAACAGGTCATCGGTCTTGCCGGTGGTTCCGGTATTACGCCTTTTGTGTCTATGGCCCGCGCAATCTGTGACGGGATTGAGGATTTCCAGCTGACGCTGCTTTACGGATCACGCCGGGAAGAGGACATCCTGTTCCGGGGCGAGCTGGACGAGATTGCCCGTGTGTGCCCGAAGTTCAAGGTGATTCATGTTCTCTCTGACGAGAAGAAAGAGGGCTTTGAACACGGTTTCATCACCGCGGAGCTGATTGAAAAATATGTTTCGGGCGGAAAGCCCTATTCCGTCTTCCTCTGCGGTCCGGAGGCCATGTACAAATTCCTTGCGCCCGAGATCAAAAAGCTCGGCCTGCCGGAAAGACGCTTCCGCCGCAAGCTGATCGATGTAACGAAAACCCCGTGGGAATGCGCGGCTTACCCGCAGGAAGCCAAAGGAAAACAGTTCTCCGTCACGGTCAGGCAGGGGCCTCAGGAATGGCACATTACCGCCTCCTCCGACGAGCCGGTGCTTGTCGCGCTGGAGCGCGCCGGGATCAAGGCTCCCTCCCGCTGCCGTGCGGGTGAATGCGGCTGGTGCCGCTCCCGCCTGCTGGAAGGGTCTGTGTTCATTCCTCCGGAAAATGAAATGCGCCGCTGGGCGGACGTTCACTATGACTACATCCATCCCTGCTGCAGTTTCCCGACAAGCGACCTGATCATCGACATTCCGGGAGAGTTCTATTAAAAATGCCAAAGGCCGGGAATCTCTCCCGGCCTTCTTCAAAGGAAAGGAGTGATTTCATGGCACACAGACCCAATATTCTGAAACTGGCAACCAAAATCAGTCTCGAAAGCCTGACCTACACCGGCATCACCTACGACGATCCCGAATATAAGATTCTGGAGCCCATCGTGGATGACGATATGTGCCAGATCATGATGCACATGCGTCTGGAAGCCAATCGCACCGCGGAAGACATCGCCCGGCGTGCCAAGAAGGACCTGGCCTTTACCCGGGAGCAGCTGGAAAAGCTGAAGCTCACAGGGGTAATCCGGACCCGCACGGTCGACGGGAAGCTTTGCTGGTACTACCCGATCTGGGTGCCCGGCATCATGGAGGGCGTGCTCTCCAACCGGGAACAGTGTGACAAATATCCCGTGCTGGGCGAGTGTTTTGAACGCTATACCCGGGAGCGGGTTGCCATGCTGGCGCCTTTCATGGATGTGGGCATGAACCTGATGCGCGTCATTCCCGTTCAGAGCGCCATTGAAAACAATACGCGCAAGGCAAGTTACGACGAGGTGCACAAGCTCATTGAGGACGCCTGGGCCGTTTCGGTCGGCCCGTGTTCCTGCCGCCGCGCCCGCAGGCTCATGGGCGAAGGCTGCGGCCATCTGGAAGAGGACATGTGCATGTACCTCAACGACAACGCAAAAAACTATTCCGAGACCGGCGCGCACCGCCTCATCTCCAAAGAGGAGGCCTATG
>CAMKEK010000092.1:0-5651 GCA_946411545.1 uncultured Clostridia bacterium | reverse complement strand
CTCTTCTCCGTATTCAACTCCGTTGTGACGCTTCCGGAGGAGAGCAAAGTCTTCACCCTCAGCTTTGTCGTGGACGGAGAGACGGTAAAGACGGTCGATTTCGAGTACGGCGCATCCTTCGGCAGAGATGTCTTCCCAGAGGTGGAGAGCAGGGACGGGGCCTATGCGGTATGGGACCGCACGGACCTGACCGACCTGCGCTTTGACACGACGGTGACGGCGGAGTACCGCCGCAGCGAAACCGCGCTGGGGAGCGAACTGGCCCGCGAAAACGGGCGCCCGGCCGTCTATGTCATCGGCCAGTTCCAGGAAGGAGATTCCATCAGCACAGAAGTCCTTCCGGTGGAGGAACGGGAGATTGACCGCTTCCGGACGGGCTGGCTGCAGACGGCAAAAGAACAGATTCTCTCCATCTTCCACGAGCCGGATTACTCCATCTGTGTGGATGTGAAGGAGAAACTGAAGCTTGAAATCCCCAAGGACGGCCTGGAGGAGCACACCGTCCATTATATGAGCCCGGACGGCGCAACGGCGGACTATCGCCTGTATCTGAAGACGGAAAACGGGTATGAGCGTGTCCGACCGGAGGTTTTCGGAAGTTATTACAGTTTCGAAGCGCCGGGGAATGAGCCGGAGATCGCACTGGTCTCCACGGTGCAGTCCTGGTGGTTCCTGGCCTATCTGGCCGGATTCCTGCTGCTTCTGATTCTTGTGATCAGGATTATCGTGGCGCTTGTGCGGAAGCTCAAAACAACAGCGCGGAAACCGAAAAGCAAGAAAGCAGAGTACAGAGTCCGGACCTGGATCCGGGGCCATCGAAAACTGATCACCATTCTCTGCATTGCTCTTGCGGCAGCTGCTTTGATCGTGATGCTTCTGCTTCAGACCGGCTGGCTTCAGTCGGGCTTTGCGGGGTATCGGCTGCTGAAGACGCTGACCACACAGGAGGCCGATTTCCAGAGTGAGATCCATCTTCAGATGGACGGCGAGGAGATCGAATTGTCGAGCACACTCCAGCAGATCTCGCAGGACGGCAACATGATCATCTGCGCGGATCAGTACGGGATTGACCTGTATATCGCAAACGGCACGCTCTATCTGGAAAACGGAAGAGCTTTCAAGCTCGTGAGCAACCAGATCGATCAGCGGAACCTGCTGCGCCTGGCCCTGAACGCGGTGCGCAAAGGGCACGTTGTGCGGGAAAAGGTGGATGACATCGTACGCTACAGTACCGAAATTGACAGCGAGACGGTGGAGCAGATCCTCTCGCTCTATCTCAGTGAAGACTTTGACGCCGTGTTCAGCGGCGATCAGCTCCACGCCGAGATGGATGTTCAGAACGGAACCCCGACTCAGATCCGCCTGACCGGAGAAGGCAGAACGGAAAACGGTACAAGCTTCCGCTTTGAAGGAGACTTCCGGCCGCAGCCGCTTTCGGAGAGGCCTGTCGTTCCCCAGGCCGTTTTGGATGCGATCGCAGCCGGAGGCGAGGGACGCGAATTCATGACGGGAGATATGCTTCGCCTGTTTGCCGCGTGGTTCAAAAACGACCGGGCGGAAACGCTCGATGCGACCATCACGGTAAATGCCGACTGCGGTGTTCTTTCACTGGACGACTCTTACAGCTACTTCCGCCAGAAGGTGGAGGGCAAGGATGTCAGCTGTGTCAGCAGCCGGCTTTTCCGGGTGTATTTCACGGATGAAGCCTCCTGTACCTCGGACGGAAAGGTCCTCAGCACCGCCGAGACAAGACTGCTGGATGCGGCACAGCTGATCCCGCTGATGCGGGAGATGTTCCTGCAGGGCAATTATTCCGTCACAGAGCTGGGCAGCGGCCAGATGTACACCCTGACGGTGGAAGCGGATAAAATCGGCGACATCGTCGAACAGGTTATTCCGGAGCTGAAGGACCTCAACATCAGCTATGAAGACTGCAGCCTGAGTGCCTCCGTCCGGGACGGCAATCTCTATTCCCTGGAGCTCAAGTGCGGCGGCAGTGTCAGGATCGTCACACGCGATGTGGACGCAAGTGCGGACGTATTGATCCGCTTTGTCAGCCCCAGCGACCACGTAATCCCCTCGGCCGTGGTGAAAACACTGCTGCACGCGGACGAAGCCGCCTGAACCGAAACGGCGAGACACACCCAGCCATAAACACGCACCCCTGAGGCGGGAGAAGAGCGACAAGCTCTCATCCCGTTTCAGGGGTTCTCTCTTTCTTGACAAGAACCGAAATCTTCAGTATACTTTAGCAAGCTATCATGCTAAAGCGAACAGGCGGGAGATGAAGCGCGTGGAGAAGCCGGAGAAAACAGCGGAGCGGAAGGCACAGGAACTGATGGCGGAGACCGAGTCCGACAGCCGGACCAGAGTGTACAGCGGGTTCATGGATGATGCCGTCACGGTGATCCTGGCGGGCTTTGCCGTGTTTCAGCTCTGGGCGAATCTGACGGGAAGTCTCGGCGCCGTCAAGCTGCGCGCCGCACACATCATGATTCTGCTCCCGCTGGCGTTTCTGCTCTACCCGACCTGGAAAACGGAACGGAGAAAGCGGCGCTTTCCTCCGTTCTGGGACCTGCTGCTGTGCGTCGCGGCGGTCTTCTGCTTTGCCTATATCCTGCGGCGCTACGACGCGCTGGCGAAGACGGGACGGCTGAACGACACGGATGTGCGGGTGGGAATCGTCTGCCTCCTTGTCTGCTTTGAGGCGGCAAGACGGACCAGCGGAAACCTCGCCGTCATTGCGCTGGTGTTCCTGTCTTACTTCGCGCTGTGGGGGCGCTTTGTCCCGGGGACCTTCGGCACGGCGGCCTTCACGCTGAAGCGGGTGATCAAGTCGCTGGTCTGGGATACGATCGGCATTCTCGGCACCGGGAGCGGCGTCTCGGCGACATATATTTTCATCTTTATCCTGTTCGGGTCGTTTCTGAAGTACAGCGGCTTTTCCCAGTTCATCAACGACATTTCCCTGACCCTGGTGGGACGCTCCCCCGGAGGCCCGGCAAAGGTCTCGGTGATCGCATCGGCCCTGATGGGGATGATCAACGGCTCCGCCATCGCAAACGTCGCCACGACCGGGACCATCACCATTCCGCTGATGAAGAAGACCGGTTACAGAAAGGAATTTGCCGGGGCGGTGGAGGCGGTGGCCTCCACCGGCGGCCAGTTTACCCCGCCGATCATGGGCGCGGTGGGTTTCGTCATGGCGGAGTTCATGTCCGTGAGCTATACGAAGGTCATGCTGGCTGCGGCGATCCCCGCGTTTCTCTATTATCTCAGCCTGTTTTGGTCGGTGCATCTGGAGGCAAAGCGCCTCGGCCTCTCCGGACTGGCCCCGGAGAACATCCCGAAGGCGGCTGTCGTTCTGAAGGCGCGGGGGCACCTGCTTCTGCCGCTGATTTTGCTGCTTTGGATGATGTTTGCAGGATATACGCCCCTGTATGCCGCGATCCTGGCGCTCTTTGTCACGGTCCCGGTCTCCTGGCTTCGGAAGGAGACGCGCATGACGCCGCGGATCATCCTTCAGGCGGTGACGGAAGGAGCGCGCGGCGCGATCGGCGTCGGCGTGAGCTGCGTCATCATCGGCGTGATTATCGGCTCGGTGAACATGACGGGGCTGGGGGTCAACTTCGGAAACCTGATCCTGAAGGTCGTGGGAGAAGGCCAGCTGTTTCTTGGCGGCCTGATGGTGATGCTTATGTCGATCATCCTCGGGATGGGAGTCCCGGGGGTAGCCGCCTACGTAATCGTCTATGCCGTGGCGGTCCCGGTCCTGCGGGGGGTAGGCGCGACCGAAATGGCGGCGAACATGTTCTGCCTGATTTATGCCTGCCTCAGCAACATTACGCCCCCTGTTGCCATGAGCTCCTATGTGGCCAGCGGGATTGCCGACAGCGATATGACCAGGACCAGCCTCATCGCCATCAAGCTGGGGATCGCGGGATTTATCGTCCCCTTCTTTTTCCTTGACAATCCGGTGCTGCTCTACGGAAGCACGGAGGGCGTCGCGGCGGGAACAACGGCCTACGCGTTCCTCACGGCCTGCGTCGGGGTCCTGGCGCTGGCTTCCGGGCTGGCAGGCCTTCCCATGGGAGAAGAGAGGGGCAGTGTACGGGCCCTGCGGCTCTTCTGCCGGGCGCTGCTGGTGACAGCGGGGATTCTGTTCGTGAGTCCGAGCCTTACGACGGATGCGGCGGCAGCCGGCCTGATCGTGCTGCAGGCGCTGCTGGAGAGAGCGCTTCTGCATAGGGCGGCGCCGGCATCACCGGCCTGAAAAAGGATGAAACGCTGAGTGCGTCGATTCATATCCATCATTCAGAAGAAAGGAAGAAAAACAAGATGAAAAAAATATTCGCCCTGGTTCTGTGTGCGGTGCTGCTATGCGCGGCGATCCCCGCAAGCGCGAGCGCGGCCACGGATATCAACTTTGTTACGGCCGGTACGTCCGGAACCTTCTATGCCATCAGCGTGGAGGTGGCAAAGCTCTGGAACGAGAACATTGAGGGGATGCGTGCGGTGGCGACGCCCTCCGGCGGCGGTGTCGACAACCTGAACCAGGCCAAGGACGGCGAGGCACAGATCGGCATTGCGAATGCGAATCTGGTCTATCAGTCCATGATGGGCACGGATGCCTTTGAGGATGATGCAAACCCGGACATCAAAATCTTCGCCGGACTGTACTATAACCCGAATCAGGTGGTTGTGACCGATGCCAGCGGCATCGAGACCATTGCCGATCTCAAAGGAGCGCACTTCTCCGTCGGCGCGGCAGGCTCCACCACCATCGACGAGGCGGTCCACCATCTGGCGACAGCGGACCTGACGCTGGACGATATGAAGACGGAGTATATGGACGTCGCCTCTTCGGCCGACGCCATCCAGAACAAGCAGCTGGACGGCGCCTGGATTATGGCGGGCGCGCCCAATGCCGGTGTGACCCAGATTCTGACCGGCAGCGACGCACACCTGCTGGCAATCCCGGAGGAGACCGTGGAAGCGCTGCAGAAGGACTATCCCTGGTATGCCGCCTATACGATTCCCGCCGGAACCTATGCCGGGCAGGAGGATGACGTCCCCACCTCGGCGGTGAAGCTGACGCTTTTCCTCACCGCGGATGTGGACGAGGAGACCGCGTATCAGATGGCGAAGGTCTTCTGGGAAAACTGGGACAGCCTCACGGAGAACTTCGCCGCACTGAAAGCGGCCGATCCGAAAAAGGCCTGTGAAGATCTGGCCGGCGTGCCGCTGCATCCGGGGGTCGAGCGCTACTATCGCGAGATCGGTCTCATTGAGTGAGTGCCTGCGGCGGCAGAGACCGCAGATCTGCGCATGAAAGTTGTGAGGGTTGCACAAAAGAATAGATTAAATTTTGTGCAAGTTGCACATTGCGTTTCTCCTTTTTTTGAATATAATGCGCATCGTCGTTAGACAAGAAAGAAGGAAAAACAATGAGCAACAAAACCAACAGAACATTCAAGCAGATCCTCCATGACTTTTTTGAAGACGGCGTGTACGCATTTGCAATGTGCTATGCCAAGGGCAATCTTAAGTCCATCAGAATGTTTGAGGAAAAGCTTCGCTGAGACGGAGCGCCACAATAGAAATTTACAGCCCGCAGAATACGGAAAAGCCTCCGTGCCTGCGGGCTTTTT